>NZ_JARPLC010000019.1:46328-54565 GCF_032350395.1 Limnospira sp. PMC 289.06 | reverse complement strand
TACCTTTATGCCCTAGATGCTAACACTGGACAGGAACGCTGGCGCTTCAGAACACAAGCTGTGATTGGCTCTTCCCCAGCCGTCTCAGCCGGGGTTGTCTATTTTGGCAGTCACGATAATCACCTCTACGCCCTAGATGTTAACACTGGACAGGAACGCTGGCGGTTTAGAACAGGAGATGGTATTTTCTCTTCCCCAGCCGTCTCAGCCGGGGTTGTCTATTTTGGCAGTCACGATAATCACCTCTACGCCCTAGATGTTAACACTGGACAGGAACGCTGGCGCTTCAGAACACAAGCTGTGATTGACTCTTCCCCAGCCGTCTCAGCCGGCGTTGTCTATTTTGGCAGTTACGATAATCACCTCTACGCCCTAGATGTTAACACTGGACAGGAACGCTGGAAATTTAGAACAGAAAATTGGATTGGCTCTTCCCCAGCCGTTTCAGGCGGGGTTGTCTATTTTGGTAGTGGCGATAATCACCTCTACGCTGTCAAATAACAACTAACCTCCCCTGTCCTTTTTCCCCCAACTTGAGTTATCAAGCTAGGGATTATGTTAACTTTTGTAAAGTTTTGTAAAGTTTTGTGAAAAAATCGGCCTTTTTTTGAGGGGGGGGTTGCCTTTTGCCGGCGTTGCTGCTATACTCCTAGTATAATGGGATAGTTGCAATTTTTTTATTTGTGGCAATATTCCATTATTTCAGAATATGTCAATATTCTAACCGCGATCGCCTCCCCTTGTCAACCCCCCCCTGATTAAGTATTTGTAAAGTTTTGTAAAGTTTTGTGAAAAAATCGGCCTTTTTTTGAGGGGGGGTTGCCTTTTGCCGGCGTTGCTGCTATACTTCTAATATAATGGGATAGTTGCAATTTTTTTATTTGTGCCAATATTTTATTATTCAAGAATATGTCAATATTATAACCGCGATCGCCTCCCCTTGTCAACCCCTGGGGAGTCAATCTCAGGAATTGACTAAAAAATCAACACGAGAGTAACAACAAGCCCCCAGCGAATAGCCAAGGGCGAGTTGAAATGAAATGTTGAGAGCTTATAGCTAAACAGCCGCCGCCACTTTTTCACCTTTTCCGACCAAGCGTTCATAAGTGGCTCTCATTTTCAGACCGACCAGAACCTGGAACAGTCCAGTGCCATCATTAGAACCCGGGTAATCTTGGTGTTCCCGCAACAGATGAGTTAGTTCACCATAGTATTTCGTAGCAATATTGCTCATGTGACCTTCAACGTAGATCATCTCTTCGAGGTTATCGAACTTCCCATCAACCTCTAGTACAGAGACCTCATTGCCATAGTAAGCATCAGGCCCATAGAACATCTTGATACCGGGATAAGAACAAGTCAGCTTACGACCGCAAGGAGTCCAGTTAATAGTGGAACCCTCATCAAAAAGATAAGCCGGTTCAAAACCTTCTACTCCATCGCGCTGCATCAGGCGCACCCGTAGGACTTTGTGTTCCTTATCACCAGGAATCAATTGGGTAGGTAGAATTTGGATGACCACATCTGCATATTGCTTCTGAGGATCGATATAGGCTTCAAAGTCAGGACGACGAGCATTAATAGAAGCCAGAACATCCTCATAGCGGTGTCCCCGTTCGGCCATATCCCGCTGTATTTTCCAGGAGATTTTGACCTCATCACTAATATCGAGGTAAACGCTAAAGTCTAACAGACCTCTGACACGCTCATCATACAAGGGGTGTAGACCTTCAATAACCACAATGTGATTAGGATCGATACGTTCTGGCGGATCGATCAGACCAGTTTCATGGTTATAGATAGGTTTATTGATAGATTGACCACTTTTGAGCGTTTTAATCTGCTCATACATCAGGTCAAAATTGTTGGCGCGGGGATCGAGAGCGGTAATCCCGGTTTCCTTGCGTTGCTTGCGATCGAGACTATGATAATCATCTAAACAGATGACCGTAACAAAATCTTCTCCAAAGATATCTGTTATACGACGCAAAAAGGTAGATTTTCCGCACCCGGAATCCCCAGCAACACCAATTAAAACTACGCGATCCGGCTGATTTACCATAGGTTCCCTCTAAGCAAAAAACTGTTTACAAGCTCAACCACTCTATTTTGAGCAGGACAACCCAGACCAGTGTCATAATTGAGAATTGGCGACTACCCATGTAGGTATAGCCAATCTCCATCGGTAGACAGCTTACTGACTCCCCACTGACACAATGGCCTGGTTATCTGGTAAGCTAAGTATTTTATACTAACTTTAGATATTGATTTTACCAGAAGGGGATCATCCCTACAAGATGTAATCGTTCTCACTTAGCGCGAGAAAAATTGAAGCCAGAATAGGGGTTATTGACTTCACAAGTGGTGTGGGGCTATTTTAACATCAATTGCCAGCATGATTGGATTTAGTTTAGGGAAAAATTTCCGTAACTACCCGATCGCCCTGATTTCCGCCAGTGACCACCACAGTTTGAGTAGAAAATTGTCCCGTAGCCACTTCTCCCCGGAGAGTCATCTGGGGGTCAACTTGGCGGTAAATTACATCACCTTCTGCTTTAAAGGCTTGTTGTGGCACATACCAGGTAAGTAGATCAGCATTAATTTGAGCCTGTCGGTTTTCAGCCACCCCCAGAACATTACCAATCAGGTTAAAAATTTGGCTGTCCAAATCTCCCCAACCCTGATCACCCGAAAAAGTCAATTGCTCTTGGCGATCGATAATAGTGATTGGTCCTGGGGAATTAAGAGTTTGTTCTTGGTAGTTCCACTGTAACTGAGCGCTGGAAAGCTGTAATGGCGGGTTAGACAGGGCAATCTGAACATTATCTTTGAAAGTGGCTATAGCCGTAGTTAAATCTAGTTCAGCACTTTTAGCGACGGCGCGATCAATAACCACCAGATTTTCTAGGCGATCGATTTCCACCCGACGCTCAGAAATAAATCTTTCTTCTTCCCATCGCCAGATCACGTGATCAGTGCGTAGCTGCACCCCTACTTCCTTAAAGTTGATCACCACTTGGTTCCAAAATTCCACCCGCTTGTCATCATTGAATAATTGCACCTCAGTAGCGATCGCCTGCATTTTTTCATGTTCTCCGGTCACATTGTCACGAACAATCAGAATTTGCTCATTAACAATCCATTCCAACTCCTGACCGCGCAAGACAATACCATTTTCGAGATCAACAGCCACAATATCATCCCGGAGAAACAGTCGCTGACCATCTTGGTGCAGTTCCCCCTGTTTAGCTTCAATTTTATAGCGTAACTCACCCTTGACAAACAATTCCCCCACCGGTTCAGTCACCGTCGCAATTTTCTGATCTTGACTATAACTTGCTTGTTTAGCCTCCACCTGCCACAGCAATTGACCCTCTTCGTCTACTTGTTCGAGTACCACATCTTCCAGAGTCAGGGTGTTCTCAAACTCTTCTGAGGGGGGGCGATCCTCAGAAGTAGTTGGTTCTGAAGGTTGGGGGGATTGACACCCTACCAGTCCCCCGCCAGAAATTACCAACATCAGCAACATAATTTGGCCAATCCCCAAGCCCAACAAGGCAGGGATTGTCTGTTGGCTGTAGTTTGAGTTCTTAAAAATCACGCGCCTTCAACCTTTCCATCAATCAAACTGATGCTTGATAGGGGACGGTAGCTATATCCAGGACTGCGGGGGGTTTTTTGAATTTCGTCTTTGATCGCTTCGAGATCAATATAGCGATCGGCTACATTAATTAGACTGTCGCTAGTCATCGATCGCAAACTAATCACTTCCACCCGCACACCTCTATAGCTGACACAATCGACCGCATAAGCTAAATCGCCATCACCACTAACCAGCACCGCCGTATCATAAGCACCCACTAGAGCGATCATATCTACGGCAATTTCTACATCTAGGTTAGCTTTTTTAGAACCATCTGGCAGTTGTACTAAGTCCTTAGCAACCACCCGATACCCATTGCGACGCATCCACAGCAAAAATCCCTGTTGCTTTTCATTAGTGCGATCGACCCCAGTATAGAAAAACGATCGCAATAATCGCGAACCACTGGTTAGCCGGCACAATAATTTCGTGTAATCAATTTCAATGCCTAATTGTAAAGCGGCATAAAACAGATTCGAGCCATCGATAAATATCGCCACACGCCCTCGATTTTCTAAAATCTGTTCAGGGGTGAATATGTCGTTACTACTGTTGTTGATATGATTCAACATGATTTTTAAACCTCATTTATTATTTATGATGCTGATCAAATAGGTGTATCTCAATTAAACATTGAGTTATCAATAATTAAGGGATTAAATCTGCTCGATCGCCTCTGTCAGTCTCAGGGAGATCAATTTATCAGACTACAGCACTGGGTGATTCCAGCTTTTGAAAAACCGGTTTACCTTCTCCCAGCACTTGCTCGCTTGGTAAAATACCCCAGTGAGCATGGCTATCCAAACCCATGATTTTGGCTGCCCCTTCAGGATCTTGAAAATTCATTGAGTATCCCAGTTGCTGGTAGACAGCCGTGCTAAGATTTGGCACAATTGGCGCTAACAAATAAGCCGCCAAGCGGACTGACTCAAGCACCGAGTAGATCACTTCACTCAGGGCTGATAGTTCCCCTCGTTTATACAGTGACCAGGGTGCTTGTTCGTCTACATATTTGTTACCAGCTTGAACTAGAACCAGAACCGCCTCACACACTTGGCTAAACGCCAGTTTTTCATAGAATTGACTAACGGTGTTACCGAGGGAACTACCAATGGATTTTAGGTGATTGTCTGCAGAGATATTATCTACTGCGATCGCCGGAACTCTACCGTCAAAGTATTTGGCAGCCATTTTCATAGTCCGGTTAAGTAAATTGCCCAGATCATTGGCGAGGTCGGCGTTTAGGGTATTAATAAATCTGGTCTGATTATAATCACCGTCTTGTCCAAATTCTATCTCTTTTAAAAAATAGTAACGGACAGCATCGGTACCATATTGGTTCACCAACTCCACGGGATTAAGGGTATTGCCTAAACTCTTACCCATCTTTTTACCATCTTTAGTTAGAAAACCGTGTCCAAAGATACGACCAGGTAAAGGTAAGTCGGCAGACATTAACATCGCTGGCCAGTAAACAGCATGGAAGCGTAAGATGTCTTTACCAATTAGGTGCAGGTCTATCGGCCACCATTTAGCGATCGCTTCAGAAAGGCTGGGTTCTGAGTCGGGATCAACTAGCGCGGTCACATATCCTAGTAGTGCATCAAACCAAACATATAGGGTTTGACTGGGATCAATGGGAACTGGGAAACCCCAGTCAAGATTCACCCTAGAAATGGAGAAATCCTGTAACCCTTGGTTAACAAAACTGATCACTTCATTCCGGCGACTTTCTGGCCCGATGAAGTCGGGGTGATCATGATAAAGGGCTTCGAGCTGTTTTTGATATTTTGATAGACGGAAAAAATAGTTCTGCTCGTCCCTCCATTCTACTTCTTTATTCACGTGAATGGGGCAATATTTCTCGTCTATTAGTTCCCGTTTTTCTTTGAACTCTTCACAGGATACACAATACCAGCCTTGTTGTTGGCTCAAATATATATCCTCATTTTCCCAAACCCTTTGGAAAAATTCTCTGACGATCGCCTCGTGACGGGGGCTGGTAGTCCGACTAAAACGATCATACTGAATTTCCAGCAGTTTCCACAGACTCTCAAAACTGCTCACTATCCGATCACAGTGAACTTGGGGGGAACATCCCGCCTCCTCTGCTGTCCTTTGAATTTTCTGGCCGTGTTCATCGGTACCAGTAATTAGCAGCACTTCATATCCCTGTAGTCGCTTCCAACGGGCGATCGCATCGGCGGCGATCGTCGTGTAGGCGCTGCCAATATGGGGAACATCATTGACATAATATAGAGGTGTTGTTAAGGAAAACGTCTTTTTAGTTGTTGGTGTCACATCCATGACTGATATACAAGTTTCTCTCTTAAACTGATCTTACTTAGGTTTGATCTGCCTTCGGGGCGGAGTCGGGTGCCCTGGCACCTAGAACCCTCTCCCCAGTCAAAACAGCAACAATTTTGATACGGTTTTGACCATCTCAAACTAAAGCCTATAAATGATAATACTTTTTAAAAAAATGTTAAAAATTCTCAACGAAGTCTTAACTTTTTCGCCAATATCTACAAGGTCAATGGAGATACGAGCGCGATCGATTAACTGGGTCGGCTCCCTTGATTGTCATATTTCCCGCCCACTGTAGTTAGCCACTTATCCCCATCTGTCTAATGGTTTCCCCCGATGGTATAGATGGATCTCAATGACTGTGGCAAGAAGGTAAAGTAATGTTAAGCTAAAATGAGTTAACCGGATCAACTACCTAACATAAACCATTATATTTGCCCAATCTAGCCAACGATGTATTTTTTTAACCCTACACCCGGTCAGTCGCACCTACCTCTATTTTTGTTTTTACCGGGGATGGATGGTACGGGTCGCCTCCTGCGAACCCAACAGCGCCGACTGTCTCAGTTTTTTAACCTGCGCTGTTTGACTATTCCTCCCGAAGATGTGAACGATTGGGATACATTAACCGATCGCACTGTGGCTTTAATTCAACAAGAACTCAGCCTCAACCTCAATCAAGATATTTATATATGCGGGGAGTCCTTTGGCGGTTGTCTGGCGATGAAAGTGGCTATGCAAATTCGTGATCAACTCAAAGGTCTGATTTTAGTTAACCCGGCTTCTGCTTTCAAGCAACAACCTTGGATAGAATGGGGATCACATTTGACCGACTGGCTACCTAGTTGGTTATATCCCCTGTCTATGATCGGATTCTTGCCGTTTCTGGCTAAATTGCCAGGAATTACTATCGGCGATCGCCAAGCCTTGTTAGAGGCTATGCAATCTGTCCCTCAACGTACTTCCAGTTGGCGCTTGGGACTGCTGCGATCGTTTGATATTCAACCATACCAACTCCGTCAACTAGATTTACCCGTTTTGGTGATTGCCAGTGGTTCCGATAGATTGCTACCCTCCATTACAGAAGCTCAATTTTTAACCAGGAAGCTACCCAAAGCTAATATGGTTATCCTCCCTAACAGCGGCCATGCTTGTCTGTTAGAAACTGATGTTAACCTTTGTCAGATCATTCGAGATCATGATCTCGGTCAGAATTTAACTAAAACCCAATTGGTGTGCCAAAATTAGGCACGGAAAAATTTTTTAGGCTAATTACCAGGCTATATGACCACAACTTTTAAAAATCCACCCATTGGACCAGCATCGCGACTGGTCAATGGTATTTTATCTATTCAACCCCTAGCTAAGTTCGCCAAACATCAAGCCCGCCAGATGATGATTGATCGGGCTGAAAAAATGGGGGTCCCTTGGCGCTCTCATGCCAATACCCTCCTACAGAGAGACTGGTCGCCGGAATTTCAGCAGGTTAATAAGTCTGATCTGGCTTATCCAGAATATTATTTAAGGTCTTTTCATGCCTATGATAACGGCAATTTAAGCTGGCAGGCTGCTGTAGAGGTGGAAGTGGCGGCGTTGGCGGTTCACGCCAAAATCTGGCCTGATGCTGGGGTGGCGGGAGACGATCGCCTACGACAAAGTTATCATGATGTACTACAGCAGGTATTACCCGAACCCCCCAAAGCTATTCTCGATCTCGGCTGTAGTGTCGGATTAAGTACCAATACCATGCAGCAGATTTATCCTGATGCTACTATGGTAGGCGTGGATTTGTCCCCCTATTTTTTGGCGATCGCTGCCTATAACACTAACCAAAAATCCTCCCATAACCCCCCCACTTGGGTACACGCACCCGCTGAAGCCACAGGTCTACCAGACCACTCCTTTGATTTGGTTTCCCTTTGTCTGGTCTGTCATGAACTCCCCCAAGAGGCCACCCGAAATATATTTGAGGAAGCCCGCCGCCTATTGCGCCCTAACGGACATCTGGCGGTTATGGATATGAACCCCAAATCAGAGGTATTCGCTAAAATGCCACCCTATATCCTCACCCTCCTAAAAAGTACCGAACCCTATCTCGATCAGTATTTCACCCTAGATTTAGTTGAAACCTTCAAATCAGCAGGTTTCCACACCCCTACCATTGTCTGCAACAGTCCCCGTCATCATACGGCGATCGCCAAAGTCAATGGATAATTGATAATTGACAATTGACAATTGATAATTATTAATTGTAGGGGCGGGTTCTGCTAATTCCTCCCCCCCAGGG
>NZ_JARPLC010000019.1:35979-46319 GCF_032350395.1 Limnospira sp. PMC 289.06 | reverse complement strand
ACAAGATTAATAAACCCGCCCTCATAGGTTCTGCTAATTCCTCCCCCCCCAGGGACAAGATTAATAAACCCGCCCTCATAGGTTCTGCTAATTCCTCCCCCCCCAGGGATGAGACTAATAAACCCGCCCCTACGGGATGATTATTTTTTATCGCGTAATTAAGAATGTTGAACGCTGAAGATTTTTACAGCGAATCGTTTTATCTAGCCAATAACCCTGACGTAGCGCAAGCAGTTGATTTGGGAGTTATTAGTAGTGGCTTTGAACATTTTATCGAGTCAGGTCAGTTTCAGGTTAGACAACCGACACCGCTTTATGATGAATTATATTATTTGACGACTAATCCTGATGTGGCGGCGTTGGTCAATGTAGGTGCGATCGCCAGTGGTTTTCAACATTTTATTAATTTCGGTCAGCGGGAAAGACGCAATCCCAGCATTCTATTTAATACGGATTTTTATATAGATGAATACCCCTTTATTCAAGCAGCCATAGAAGCCGGAGATATCACAGCGATCGAGCATTTTGTCAAAGCCGGTCAATTTGAGGATTTTCGCCCTAGTGTATTGTATAACCCTAATTATTATTTAGCCCGAAATCCTGATGTGGCGGCGAGGGTAGAACGTGATGAACTGACCGGTATCGAGCATTATTTGGATATTGGAGCGGCTCAAAATCGTGATTTTAGTGCTTTTCTGGAGGTGAATGGTTCCAGTTTTCCGAACCGTGTCGCTAGTGGAGATACTAGGGAAAATAGCACAATTTTAATGGCGCGTAATACTGTGGTGGGTCCCATTACTTTTGAAACAGCCACCGATCCGAATTTTAATAATGTGGTTTCCTCGTTGACTACTAATAATTCTGATCCGACGGTTCCGGTTAAGGTATTTGTGTCCGATTTAACGCCGGGGACACCTTATTTTTATCGGGTTACTAATGCTATGGGGGAAAGCGATCGCGGTATTTTTCGCACTCCTTTATCTTTGGGAAGTCAAGGCGGATTAAGGTTTGGTGCTGCTGGTGATTCTCAGGGGGAATTAATGCCTCATGTCGCCGTCAGAAATGCCCCAGAACGTGGTCTAGATTTTTTTGTACAGTTAGGAAATACAATTTCTGCCAGTACCGAGTCTCCTGATTTACCAGGTGTTTCTCAGGCGGAAACTTTGTTAGATTTCCACACCAAACATAATGAGATTTATCGGGAACGTCTGACTTTGAATCCTTGGGGAAATTTGCGGGTAGCAACTTCTATGCTAGGGGTGTGGAATGATGGGGAAATCATCGATAATTTTGCCGGTGGTAGTCTGGGGGCAGATGGTGAGGGTGATTGGTTGAATAACAGCGAGATTTTTGAGACCGCGTTGGCGGGTTTTTTAGATTATCAACCTCGGCGACAGGAAAGTTATGGAGACATTAGCGATCGCCGTACCGCTAACCGAGAACAACTGTCTCGCGTTACTACCTATGGAGATGATGCAGCCGCGTTTTGGTTGGATGTGCGATCGTTCCGGGATGCACCCTTAGAACAGGTCGCAGAAACCTCTTTTCCCGAAGATATTGACGCATTTTTGCGGGATTCTTTTGATGCTAATCGAACCATGTTGGGACGAACTCAGTTGCAACAGTTGCAGTTAAATTTACTAGGCGCACAGGCTGCCGGTTTAACTTGGAAGTTTATATTTTCTCCGGTTCCTATGCAAAATTTGGGGATTCCGGGTGCAAGCGATCGCTGGGAAGGATACGCCGCTGAACGCACTAGACTCCTGAAATTTATTGATGATAATAATATTGATAATGTCGTGTTTGTGTCCGCCGGAGTTGGCGGAACTGTAGTTAATAATTTGACATTTGCTGAGGAGTTTGGCGGGCCGCAAATTCCCGTAGATGCTATGGAAATTACCGTAGGTCCGGTGGGCGTACAGACCGATTTAGGATCGGGTCTAGTGGGGGCTACTTTGGGTCCGGTGGCTGTTAATGGGGCCACTGAATGGCAACTAACCCGACAAGGAAAGGCGACTTATGAGGGGTTACAGACCCGCTGGGAACGCGATCGCCTGGTGGAGAATCTCCTAAATACTCGCCTTGAAGATATGGGTTATAATCCTATTGGTTTGGAGGGTTCGGGAATTGATGCACAGGAAATAGTTCCGGGTTCCTATTTGGCCGCTCATACTTTTGGCTGGACCGAGTTCGTCATTGATCCCAATACTCAACAACTTAGGGTGACCACCTATGGGGTCGAACCTTATACACAGGTCGATGTCCAAAGGGTTCCGGCGCAGGTGATTAATCGTCAGCCCCAAGTGGTCAGCGACTTTGTGGTAAATCCTCAATAATTGGGCTTGAAAAATTTGATACAAGGCACTATAACAAACGGTAAAAATTCATAGGAAATTTATGTTTTGTGGCGATCATGATTAATTGGGTCGCTTTTGGGCACGCTGAGGACTCTACTCTATGTTAAAACTTCATCCCCCTAGGTCACAGGCAACAACAATGAAAAATTTTGTGGTTAACCAGTTTAATACTTTTGGGTTGGCGTTTTGGGTTGAAATTATGACCGAAATGCCTCGATGTACCTATTACTTTGGGCCGTTTCTTACCGAAAATGAGGCGGAAGAAGCAGAACCGGGTTATATTGAGGATATTCAAGGTGAAGGCGCTACCGGTCTACAGGTGGCAGTTAAGCGCTGTCAGCCTGATATTTTGACCGTGGCGGCGGATCTTGATCAAAATTTTGATAATCCCCTACAGTGGGCATAGTGGCTTAACTGGGGCGGGAAAATTAGCCGATATCAACAATATTAGGATGGTTTTTGATCCAGTTATCGATATCGGTGATCACTTGATCGGGGATCTCCCAAGGGAATAAATGGGCTGTGTTGGGATAGCAGTTAAACTGCGAATTGGGTAAGTTTGCCGCCGTTTCTTGACTGGAGATGGCGGTAATATGTCGATCGCATTCTCCGGCTAATATGAGGCAATGAGAGCTAATATTTCCCAACTCAGCTAGACGGTTATATCGGTTTTTTAATGCTTGTCTCAGGGCTATGGTGGCTGGTCTGGAGGTTTGTAAATAGGCGGGTGTGGCTTGTTTGGCTATGTATTTATAGGCGGTGGGTGTATGCTGTTGGATTAAGTAGCGAAATAGCGATCGCTTACCGAAAAAATTGATATTCCACTGATTACCTGGCCATATCCAATTAATCATCCCCGCAATTCCGGTTAATAAATTATCTACCCATGAAATCGGAGGATGGTTCCCACGGGGATAGCCAGACGTAGCCACTAAAATTAATCCCGTAAACCTTTCCGGGTTTCTTAATGCTAATTCTAGGGCGAGTATACCTCCCAAAGACCAGCCAATAATTAAACATTTATCTATTTTTAAGCTATCTAAAAGCTGTTCGATATCTTCGAGATGATCGGTCATCTCAAAGGGTTGTTTAACCTGACTTTTCCCATAGCCTCGCAGGTCTGGGGCGATAGTTTGATAGTTTTGGGATAGGTGATCTGTAAACACGGACATACAGCCTCCTGACCCAGGATGACCATGAAGACACAGTATCGGAAATCCTTGACCGCGAATTTCTGAGTTTAAGGAAACAGCTAAACTCATCAGTTTATAACTGACCTCTCATGATAATATGTTCCGCAATACCAGCGATCGCTCTGCGGACTTGGGGAATATTTCCGGCTGAGTTATCGGTAATCGTAATAATATACCTTTCCCCGTCAATACTAGCCGCTAAAGTCGTGCCAATTACCCTAGAGTTTTGACCAGTTTTTTCCCCTAACCACTGGGCTTTTAATCCTTCTAAGGCTTGATAACCAATTTCGCGATCGTACTGATGACTTAAAGCCTCAATTAATAGTTCCGAGTGGGGGTGTTCATAGTTGTAAATTTCTACCATCATTTCCGTGAGTTCATCACTGGTCATGCTATTGCGACCTCTACCAGGTCGAAAAGGCATAATCCGATCGCCCATGAGTTTAAATTGCACCCGCGTTTGTTTATAACCATGTCTTTCTAGTAGTTTATTGATATAATCAGAACCCAAATAGTCGATAAGTTGATTAGTCGCGATATTACTACTATGGTCAATCATTTGAGCCATTAACATTTGGAGAGAGTAGGATTTGCGGGCGCGAATTGACGAAGCATCTTCCGTAAAATTACCCCCCTCGACATAGATTTCTTTGTCAAAACTCACCTGTTCCTCAGCCGCTTTGTGTAATAAGGCGATCGCCACAGGAACTTTAATTAAACTAGCTGGACTCGCCGGAGGTTGATGACCCCGTAAACTAGCACAATGGCGGTTTAAATTACAAACGCTGATGGTCGCATTACGCGATAAACCACTCCTAACTCGAATTTCTTCTAAAATTTCCGATTGAGCATTTCTTAACTGGAATTTGATGCTATTATAGCGGTCTTGATACTCGATAATTTTCGCGGTAGCTTGTGGGTTTAAAAATGAATCCTGGGGAATTTCCTGTAAATTGGCGATCGCTCTTTGCCAAAAGGTAGCCATTTGTTGTCGCGTTTCCCAAGATATCTGAGAACTTTTGCCGATCGCCACCGCTTGATTGGCTAAACTGATCGCTTGTTTCCAATTATCATTAGCCCGCTGTTCAATCATAATTTGCACATCCAGGCGGCGCAGTTGTTCGATCATCTGCTGAGAAGGTTCCCGCCTATGGTTAGGAAATAATGACATTAATTGACGGGAATTACCTGCTGATTCTGGGGAGTTTTCTAGGGTGTATAATAACTCGTCCCGGAGGCTCATCAATTCATTGAGGGAAGTAGCCCCATATAATTTTGAGGATGACCCTAACATAGGTAAGGTTTGAGTTAAGCCAATAGTGACGGCAATGGCTACAGCACCAAGCCACCGGGTTTTGGACTTGAGTGGATTTAAACGTTTGGGACTGCCTAAGTAGGCACAATTGGTCAATTGTGCAGCCATTGTTTCTCCTCATCACCAACAGCAAGGATCATAGCAGGAACTGTGGCAATAGGGCGATCGCCTAGGGAAAATTTCCCAGTTTTTTTGTGATCACCCTGGGATATACTGAGGAAACATTCAATCAGGCGGGACAGTGACATCAGAAACACCAAGCCTAGGGGGATCGGATTTACCCCCAGATCAATCTGTTGTATCCACGCTTGGGGACGATTCCTCAAATCGATGGTATCTAGGGCTGGATGTGGGGACGACCGGAATATCGGCGGCCCTTTTGGATCGCCTGACTGAGACTGTTTACCCTATATATTGGCTGAGTGATTCTCAGGAAGGCGATCGCATTTTTCGCCTCCCCAGTCGCGTCCACTTGCATCGAAAATCCGGGGAAACAGAAGTTTTACAAGGATTTAAACCTTATCTGAGTTGGGCTATTCCCCATCATTTTGGTGAGCATTCTACCCCCTGTCCCATCCTTGAGGTATCCCCAACCCAAAAGTTATTTTTAGGGACCTTTAAGCAGGCTTTACAGTTGCTATTATCGACTATTTCTCCTCAAGGTGGGGGTGACAATATCAACAGCCAAGATGGTGATTTGACTTTACCTAAAAACTATCAATCTGCTGCTAATGGTTTAACTGATCAGGAGTTCAAAACCGCTTTAGATAGTTTAGCGGGGGTCGTGGTAGGATGTCCGTCTCAGGCTTCCCATGCTTATGGTTTTAATCTGCGGGAAACCATTTTGGCGGCGGGTTTGGTCAACAGTCCCTCTCAAATTTGGATGGTCGAAGATGCGATCGCTACTTGGTTAAATGAATCGGAATCTCCAACAGACGAACCTACCTTAATTATTGATGCTGGCGCTGCTACCACCGAGTTAATGGTGATCGGAATATCTCAGGATCATGATTTAACTTATGCCGACTGTTTTGGTGTCAGTGTCACCTATGGTGGCTATGATGTGAATTTGGATATTATTTGTCAATTCTGTGCCGAAAATATGATTGATTGGGATGGTTCATATTTAGTCCTACCTACTCCTGGGACATCCCCACGCACTCACCGCGATCGCCTTCAACAAAAGTTAATTTTATCAGCTTTAATCGATGCGATCGAATCCCAAAAACCCAGTTTACAAGCCGGCAAAAATGTCACTATTTCTCTACAGGGTCAGGAGGTCAAAGTTACCAGTAATGAGTTACAGCGTCGCGTGTTAGTTCCTTTTGTTCAGAACCTGAACCGAGAGTTAAATAATCTCATTAGTAAAGTGGGGGTTTCTCCCGTAGGGATTAAAAGGGCAATTTGTCGGGGTGGTAATGGTTCATGGTCCGTCTTGAGTCAATGGCTGCGGCAAAAGTTACCTAATGCGACTATGATATCAATTACTGATCCAGAATCTTGGTGTAATTATGCGATCGCCAAAGGTTTAGCCAGGATTCCTTTATTTCCCGAATTATTGAATTATTCTAGCCAACAATATGGGGATTATTTCTTATTGAGTGAACTGCTGCGGGTCTTTGGCGATTTACCTTTATCTATCCCAGAGGTGATGACTCGTTTAGAAGAAAGAGGCGTAAATACTCGTTGCTGCAAATCTCAGATTTTAGCTATCCTCAAAGGTCAACTACCCCCCGGGTTCATTCCCTCAGAATTAGACACCCCCCTAATTGTTCCCATATCCAAACATCCTGAAATCGATATAATTAACCAAGGTGCGATTTTTTACCAAGATGTTGACTCTAGCTATTTTGTCAACCTCGAAAGGTCGGAAATGTGCCTACAATATCTTGATAAACTCTCACGAGAATATCACCAAGTTTTAACAGAACCCTTGGCGATCGTGCAATTGTAGGGAAACAGCCGGGGGTAAGTCTGAGTTTAACTGCGTATTCTCATCGATAAACTAATCCGATTTAACTTTTCGTTGACTTCCAAAACCTTCACTTTCACCACCTGTCCGACTCGGACAATTTTTTGAGGGTCTTCCACAAAGCGATCGGCTAATTGGGAAATATGAACTAACCCATCTTGATGGACTCCTACATCTACAAAAGCCCCAAAATTCACCACATTAGTAACAATTCCCTCTAACTCCATTCCCGGTTTCAAGTCCGACACCTCTTTAATATCATCCCGGAAAGTAGCATATTTAAACTCAGCCCGTGGGTCTCGTCCAGGTTTCTCTAATTCAGCGATAATATCCTTGAGAGTAGGTAAGCCGACCGTATCTGTTACATAGCCTTTTAAGTCGATTTTTTTGAGTTTGTCAGCAGTTTTGGTAATCGCATTTAAAGGGATTTCCACATCCGCTAAAATTTGTTCCACTACCGGATAACTTTCTGGGTGAACCGCCGTATTATCTAACGGATTAATACCGCCACGAATCCGCAAAAATCCCGCAGATTGTTGAAACGCTTTCGGCCCTAATTTCGCCACCTTTAAAAGCTGTTTACGATTTTTAAACGCTCCATTTTCATTGCGATATTTCACAATATTTTGGGCGATAGTGGGAGTAATTCCCGACACAAAAGTTAGGAGTTGCTGGGAAGCCGTATTTAATTCAACGCCCACATAGTTTACACAACTTTCTACCGTTTCATCAAGTTTTTTCTTGAGCAATTTTTGGTCAACATCATGTTGATATTGTCCCACACCAATGGATTTTGGGTCAATTTTAACTAATTCTGCTAACGGGTCTTGGAGGCGGCGACCAATACTAATCGCCCCCCGAATTGTCAAATCTAAATCCGCAAATTCTTCCCGCGCCACATCACTCGCCGAATAAATAGAAGCACCAGACTCGTTTACCATTACCGTAATAGGTGGAGATTCTAAAGAGGCGATCGCCTCCTTAATAAACTCTTCCGTTTCCCGTCCAGCCGTACCATTCCCAATAGCAATTAATGCGATTTTGTACTTTTTAATCAAGGCTTGAATCGTTTTGGTCGCTTGTTGACGTTGTGACTGTGACTGGTGGGGAAAAATTGCCTGATATTCGCAAAACTTGCCAGTTTCCGACAATACCGCCACCTTACAACCTGTCCTGAAACCTGGGTCAATGGCTAAAGTAGGCTTCATTCCCGCTGGTGGAGATAGTAATAATTCCCGCAAATTAGCTTCAAACGTCTTAATAGATTCTAGGTCTGCGTAGGATTTGCGATCGCTCCTAATTTCACCAATCAACGAATTTTTCATCAGGCGATTAAAAGCATCTTTAATCATCTCCTGATAAAACTTGCGAATCTCCCGATTTTTACTGCGAATAACTTGGGATTCTAAGTGATGCAGCACCAAAGCCTCATCAAAATCCAGATCAACCTTGAGAACCCCCTCAGTTTCTCCCCGGAATAATGCCAACAAGTTATGGGGTTTAATATCCATCACATTTTCCCGAAAATTCCGATACATTTCAAATTTCGTCGAACCTTCTGGGTAATCATCTTTAATCCGCGAAATAAACGCGCCATCATTGATTAAAAAATCGCGCACATCTGCCCTTAAAAGCGCCGTCTCTGCCACCTGTTCCGCCAAAATATCCGAGGCTCCAGCCAAGGCATCTGCCACCGTTTTAACCCCCTTTTCTGCGTCAATATATTTAGCCGCTTCTGACTCTAGGGAAACCGTGGGCGCTTGGGGTTGGTTAAGGGAACTAATCAACTCAGCTAGGGGTGCTAATCCTTTTTCCTTAGCCATAGTCGCGCGGGTGCGACGTTTGGGACGATAGGGAAGATATAGATCCTCAAGTTCAGTTTTTAACAAACAGTTCTCAATTTGGGTCTGGAGTTCATCCGTGAGTTTTCCCTGAGAGGCGATCGCCTCCAAAATGCTAGTTTTTCGTTCCTCAAGTTCAGTTAAATAAGCATATCTTTCCGCCAGAGTTCGCAGTTGAATTTCATCAAGGGAACCCGTCCTTTCTTTCCGATAACGTGCAATAAATGGAATAGTCGCCCCTTCCGCAAATAATGCCAATGTATTTTCAACTTGAACCGGTTTTAACGAAAGTTCCTGAACTAGAATTTGAGTAATATTAAGCATAGACTTTCAATCGACTTGATTTTGTGACTTAAGATTGGTATACCAAATTATTGTAAATGCTACCCTCTGAATATGGGTGTACAGTCAAAGTTAGTATCTCGCACATCTGAGAATTAATATATGAGTTCAGGAATATTTTGGGCTTCACTGTTACTTCGTCCTCTCCAGCGTTATGGGTGGCTATCCCTGCTGCTGTGGGTGCTGATGATGTCCCCAGCCGCCGCCTCCGTATTAATGCGGGTGGCCATAACCACTAACACCAATGATATTAAGGTCGGAAGTTCCACCCCAGCAACAGTCCGCGACGGTAGCGGTAACGTCTTAGGACAAATCCCCAATATGGGCGCAACTGTCGCCAAACCTGCATCAGGTCAGGTATCCCTCAGCCAATGGAAAGCCGGTCAAATTTGGGTGGAACCCTCCCAAAACGGCAAAGTCTGGATCGGTGATAATTGGTATCGGGGACGGGTGTTATTAATCCAGCGCAATGGTGGGTTAATGGCCATTAATTATGTCGATCTCGATCAGTATCTCTACAGTGTCCTAGGGGCAGAAATGGGGGGAAATTGGCCCATTCAAGCCCTAAAAGCCCAAGCTGTCGCGGCGCGGACCTATGCACTGTATAAGCGCCAAAATAATAGCAGTCAGATTTATGATTTAGGGGATACTCAAACCTACCAGGTCTATCGTGGCGTGTCTGGGGAGTCACCAGCCACTCAGACTGCCGTTAGGGCGACAGCAGGTCAGGTGTTAACTTATAATGGTCGGGTGATTTTGGCTGTTTTCCATTCTTCCTCTGGGGGTCACACCGAAAATGTTGAGGATGTCTGGGAAAATCCCTTACCCTATCTGCGCGGGGTTCCAGATTTTGATAGTGGTTCTCCCGTGTTTGAATGGACAAGGACTTTTTCCACTAATGACCTTAGTAACCGCATTTCAGGAGTTGGTCAAGTTTCGTCTATGACACCCGAAAGAACCTCAGCTTTTGGAAGTGTAATTTCCATGAGAGTTGTGGGAAGTGGCGGAACTCGCACTATTAGCGGTGAAGATATCGCTAGAGCTTTGGGGTTGCGTAGCACCAGATTTAGGGTCGATCGTAACAATGCTTCTGGCAATTTTATAGTCACTGGTCGCGGTTTTGGTCATGGTGTGGGTTTGAGTCAATGGGGGGCTTATAATTTGGCTAATGCTGGATATAATTATCAGCAAATTCTCGCCCATTATTATCGAAATACAACTCTGGCTAGAATCCAAGTCCAATAATTGATAATTATTAATTGTCGGGGCGGGTTCTGCTGTGAATTCTCCATCCCCACGACCATCTAAATAAACCCGCCC
>NZ_JARPLC010000019.1:2366-35970 GCF_032350395.1 Limnospira sp. PMC 289.06 | reverse complement strand
AAACCCGCCCTATCCCTGGTCATTAATTGATAATTGTCGGGGCGGGTTCTGCTGTCAATTCTCCATCCCCAGGACTATCTGAATAAACCCGCCCTATCCCTGGTCATTAATTGATAATTGTCGGGGCGGGTTCTGCTGTGAATTCTCCATCCCCAGGACTATCTGAATAAACCCGCCCTATCCCCGGTCATTAATTAGTTAATAAACCCGCCCTATCCGAATCAGCGCCTATCAACTATTAAATACTGCGGAGGGCGACGATTGGATCAAGGGCGGCGGCGCGTCTGGCGGGAACTACGCCGAAAAATAAGCCAATACCACCAGAAACACTGACAGCGACTGCGATCGCACTTGTGGAAATTCCAGCTTCTAAAGGTGTTAGTATTCCCACCAGTAACACACCACTAACACCTAAACCCGTGCCAATTAATCCCCCCGCTACAGATAAGATAATCGCCTCAATAATAAACTGAATAAGAATATCATTTTGGGAAGCGCCTATGGCTTTTCTCAGACCAATTTCCTGGGTTCTTTCTGTGACAGAAACCAACATAATATTCATAATTCCAATTCCCCCGACTAACAAGGAAATCGCCGCCGTCGCTGCTAACATCAACGTTAAAGCCCCAGTAATTTGTCCGAGGATATTCATTAAATCCTGTTGATTCCGAACCGTAAAATCATCTTCATCAGTAATTTTATGTCGTAAACGTAGCAAATTCTCAATTTGAAATTGTGCCGCCCTCATCTGATGTGCTTCTTTAATAGAAACGGAAATAAAGGTAACTTGTAAACCATAGGGAGAATTGCGCCCAGTAATGCGATTAGCAACGGTGGTAATGGGTATAAAAGCATTCATATCCTCATTACTTCCTAAACTGGAACCCTTGGGTTGCATGACTCCAATTACCTGCAATGTAATATCCTTGAGTCGGACTTGTTTACCGATGGGGTCTTCATTACCAAATAATTGTTCTGCTATTTCTGAACCGAGGGCGACTACCTGTTCATTTCGCTGAATATCCAAATCAGAAATAAACCTTCCTTTGGCAATATCAAAACTACGAACGGTCATATATTCTGGGGTAGTGCCAATTATAGAACCAGAGGCATTCCTACTCTGATAAGATATTAATTCACTAGCTGTTAAAGAAGGTGCTACAGCTTCCACTGAGGGGACTTGTTCAGCGATCGCCATTGCATCTTCTAGGATTAAATTTTGAGGGGGATAAACAGGTCTTCTCTGGGCTTCCGGGCTGCCGGGGACAATAAATAATACATTAGGACCCAGGGAATTAACTTGATTTTCGACAAAGGTTTGCGCCCCTTCTCCAATACCTATCATAGCAATAACTGAGGCATTACCTATAATAATGCCTAACATAGTTAGGCTGCTTCTCATTTTATTAGCCAATAATGTCGCCGAGGACATTTTGATACTTTCTAGAATATGCATAATTAGGGATGATTAGATTAGTTGAGGATTGAGGTGCTATTTTATTGTATAATATCTTCAAGTTTTTGTCCGGGTGGCAATTCAATAAAAACGCGATCGCCTGTAGTAATTCCTTCCAAAATCTGGATTTCATTACCAATTTGTGAACCGATAGTAACAGGTTTAAATTCTGGTTGACCTTCCTGGTTAGGAATGAGTACACCCGTATTTCCCCGATTAGTAATAATCGCCACAGTCGGAACCACAACAGCTTGATTAAGTTGGCGACCGACAAACCGTAAATTAACATTCATTCCCGACTGCAATACATCCTGTCCCGTGCGAATATCAATCCGGGCTTGAAACAGGGTAACATCTCGTTCTTTAATAGCTTCCGGGGCGATTAAATGCACTTGACCTTCAAAAACCTGATCTGGGTAAGCATCGGCTATAATTTCCACCCTTTGTAATGGTTCAATTTGGACAATATCAGTTTCGGGAATTTTCGCTAAAACTTCCAAATCCTTAGCCAAAGCCACAATAGAAGTAGAGGTAGCAGAAGTCGCATCAGAGGCGGAAGTAGCCGGAGTAACAAAAGCGCCCTCAATCGCATATCTTTGAGTAATAATTCCCGCAAAAGGCGCACGAATATTAGTATCTTCTAACAGCACTTGATAATAGCGCAGTTGACTTTCAGCCTCCCGGACATCAGCTTCAGCAGCCGCAATATCTTCAGGACGAGTGCCATTTTCCAACTCATCTAACTGACTGCGCGCCTCGGTAACATCAGACTCAGCTTGTCTGATAACTTCAGGACGAGTGCCATTTTGTAACTGTCGCAAATTTTGACGTTCCTGTTCAACGGTAGCTTCCAATCGTTCAATTTGCGATCGCCTATTTTCCTGAAGTTGTGCTAGTCGCTGTTTAGCCTCATCCTGTAAAGCCTCCAGGCGGCGTTGATCTCGCCTATAGCCATCCAAAGTATCCTCAGAAACAGCCCCCTGACTTTTCAATTCTTCATAGCGCTGTACCCGTCCCTGGGCCAATTCCAACTCAGCTAAATTGGCTTGTATTCTTGATTGGGCTTGGTCAATTTCATTTTGTAGACTCCCCGACCGGGCATCAAATAGGCGAATTTCCGCCTCTCTAAGCCTCGCAGATGCCACCGCAATTTCTTCTTGGCGTGTTCCAGCCTGCAACTCTGCTAGACGTGCCAGCGTGCGTTCTAGGCGGGCTCTGGCGCTGGCAATGGCTTCGGGACGAGAGCCTTGGCGCAGTTTTGCCAAATTGGCTTGGGCGCGTTCTAACCTGGCTTGCGCTTGTAGGCGTTGGGCTTCGAGTTCGTTACTCTCCATGCGCGCAATAATTTGACCGGCTTCGACACGATCGCCCTGTTCAACGTACAATTGAGCTAAACGCCCTTGAGTTTTCGGACTCAAATTCACCCGGCGCACGGGTTGTACAACTCCACTAGCCCTAACGATTACAGTTAGATCCTTGGCTTCCACTGGTACAGTCAAGGCTTCTACCATTTGTAGTGAGTTAGGCTGGCGATGATAAACTCGGTGCCAGACCATGGGAACGGCAAGAATTCCTAAAGCCAGTAGTGCGATCGCCCACCATTTTGGTCTACGTCGGGGCGGTTTTGCTACTGTGGGCTGGAAGTCATGCTTAACGAGACCGTTAGGGGACTCTGTTTCTGGTTTTGGATCTGTTAACATTATGGTTCCTCTCGATCCACGAACTGACAAACTCGATCAGTATTTGGGATTAAATCTGATCAGTTAGTCATATATCAATTTTATCAAAATTTTAGGTAATTGGAAGGATGGACTCTATATTTCCGGTGAGTATTCCGGTCGCCCCCGAAGGCTACAAATCAGGTTTTGTGGGCATTATCGGCCGCCCCAATGTGGGGAAATCAACTCTGATGAATAAGTTGGTAGGACAAAAAATTGCGATTACTTCTCCTATCGCTCAAACTACTCGTAACCGCTTACGGGGAATTCTTACTACTGACTCGGCTCAAATTATTTTCGTCGATACGCCAGGAATTCATAAGCCACATCATCAGTTGGGTAAGGTTTTGGTAAAGAATGCGAAATTGGCGATCGCCTCGGTGGATGTGTTAGTCTTTGTGGTGGATAGTTCGGTCATGTCCGGGGGTGGCGATCGCTATATCGTCGATTTACTTACCCATACTAAAGTCCCCGTGATTTTGGGTTTAAATAAGTGGGACTTACAGCCAGATCAATATGAGGCGATCGACCAGAGTTATCAGCAGTTCGCTGAGGCTAATCAATGGCAAATGGTCAAGTTTTCCGCTGTCACTGGTGCGGGGGTAGAAACATTACAAAATCTGTTAATTAACAGTTTAGATCCCGGTCCCTATTATTACCCTCCTGATTTAGTGACTGACCAACCCGAAAGGTTTATTATGGGTGAGTTAATTCGCGAACAGATTTTGCTACACACCCGCGAGGAAGTACCGCACTCTGTGGCGATCGCTATTGATAAAGTCGAGGAAGATGTTAAGATTACCCGCATTTTAGCCACCATTCATGTCGAACGTCTTTCCCAAAAAGGCATTTTAATTGGGAAGGGCGGACAAATGCTCAAAACTATTGGTAGCGCCGCCCGCCAACAGATTCAAAAGTTAGTAGATGGAAAGGTTTATCTCGAGTTGTTTGTGCGCGTTCAACCTAAATGGCGACAGTCCCGCAATCAGTTGGCTGAGTTGGGTTATCGTGTCGAAGAATAAGGGGTAAATGGAGGGCAATATGAGCGATATCGGCACTATATTTGGTTTTTTGGGCGGCACTGTTGTGGCTATTCCAGGAGGATATAAAGTCCTGCAATATCCTAAGCCAGATCGCGTTTTTAAAAGACTGTCAGACGCGAAATGGTTTTTAACTCTCCGCTGGTGCGAACAGTTTACTACTCCGGCTGGGGTCTTGAATTTAGAGGGTCAGCTTTCTTTTTGTAATGCCGCAGTTATGGCTATGGGAGAGGATAAATTTTTACCCCCAGAACACCGACAGCCTATCTTTAACTGCTGTTTATCTTTACCTCTCGGAGAAACCACTATTTATGCTAATCCTCCCTTTCCCGAAATTCAGATCATGGCTATAGAAATTGATCAGCGTTTTGGAAGAGTCGCCTTAGTCCGTTATTACTAATTTTACCAGGCCTTCAATATAGCGATCGCGTTCCATGGGCATAATTTCTCCACCGTGCATAATTTCCTGGATTAGTAAGTAGTGTAATAATGCTCCCATAATCACCCTAGCAGTCACTTCCGCATCAGCTAACTTGAGTTTTGGGTAAGATTCTAAACTCTTAGTTAGCCTATTAATTCCTACTTTAACAACGTTACTAATGAAGGCTTGAGCTAGTTCTGGAAACCTTCCCGATTCCCCAATAATTAAGCGCAAAAAACACAGCAACTCGGGGTCATTTAAGATTTGACTTAAAATTGCAGTCGCCCATGTTTTTAAAAATATAGCCGGGTCTTCTGGTTCCTCAATTACAAAGTCCAAAATTCGTTTTTCCCCTAAATATTCAGTTAAGGCACTAAACAAACTTTCCTTATCCCCAAAGTGATTATATAGGGTGGCTTTTGATACTCCAGCCGTTTTAGCTACCCGATCCATGCTGGTAGCTGCAAAGCCGTGGGCCAGAAATTCCTCGATCGCCCCCTGAAGAATTTGTTCTGCTTTGGGGGCCATCCCTGTCTCTGGGTGAGATTGTCTCTTGGCCATCTAATTCTCTCCTCGTGCCGTGGCAGTCCTTGTGAATTTTTGTGATCTACTTGTCATTATACCAAACAGTTTAGTATACTTAATTAGTGAACTAAACAGTCTAGTTTAATTATGGGGAGAGATATGTTATGTTACAGTCCCACAGCACCAGCGATTTCACCTCAACTGGTTTCCTAGGTCGCCGGATCAGCACCTGGGCAATGGTTGCCACTGTAGGGTTAGGAAGTGTTGCTAGCTATATGTTTTGGCAGTCTACCCAAGAAAGCCAGGAAATGCCCTTAGCGGTAGCTAGTCTACCCGTATCAATCAAGGTAACCGCTTTGGGGCGATTGGAACCTGAAGGGGAGGTGATCTCAATTTCGGCTGCCGGTGGGATGGAAAATAACCTAATTCAGCAGTTGCTAGTCCAGGAGGGGGACTGGGTGCAGGAGGGGGATGCGATCGCCATTTTAGATAGTCGCGATCGCCTTCTAGCGGCCATAGAAAAGGCTCAGGAGCAGGTCGGTTTAGCAACAGCCAAACTCGAGCAAATTAAGGCGGGGGCGAAAATTGGGGAACTCGAAGCGGCTAGGGCTACGATCGCCCGCCTAGAGACCGAAAGACTAACGAATATCGAAGCCGGACAGGCCATGATCGCCCGTTTAGAGACCGAACGCAGCACCGATATTGTAGCAACAGAAGCCAAAATCGCCCGTTTACAGGCTCAAAAACAGGGGGAATGGCAGGTGGCACAGGCAACAATTAACCGCATTGAGGCTGAATATAACAATGCTGTAAATGATGAACGTCGCTATCAGGAATTGCATCAACAGGGGGCAATTTCCGAGGAGTTATGGAATTTAAAACGGCTGCACAGGATAACCACAGAAGAACAGCTACAGGAGGCACGGTTTAATTTAATTCGCATTGAAAATACTTATAACCAGCAAATTCAAGAAACCCAGGCTCAATTAACCCAAATTCAGTTAGCTAAACAACAGCAAATTGAGGAAGCTAAGGCTAATTTAGATGGTATGGATCGGGGAGGGACGCAACAGATTAGGGAAGCTATGGCTACTTTAACCGCCCAGGCGGAGGTGCGACCTGTGGATATTGCAGTAGCAGAAGCAGAGGTAAGATCAGCCCAAGCTGCATTAAGACAAGCCGAGGCAGATTTGGCTTTAGCTGAAATTATTGCCCCTAGAAATGGGCAGATTTTAAAGATTCATGCTTACCCTGGAGAAATAATTGATAATTTGGGCATTGTGGAACTGGGAGAAACTCGGCAAATGGTGGCGATCGCTGAAGTTTATCAAAGTGATATTCACCGGGTTAAAATTGGACAATCTGCCCGGATTACCAGTGCAGCTTTAGAGGGAGAATTATCGGGAATTGTGGATCGCGTAGGTTTACAAATTCAACGGCAAGATGTGATTAATGCTGACCCTTCTGCTAATATTGATAGCCGGGTTGTAGAAGTGCGTATACGTTTAGATAAAACTGCCAGCCAGAGAGGAGCTGGGTTAACTAATTTACAAGTATTAGTGGTAATTGAACCATGATTAAATTGATGCAGCCTTTACAACAATTAGCGAGACGGACTCCTTTAGGATGGTTACAGTTAACCCATGATAAGGGTAGGATGTTCGTGGCGATCGCTGGTATTGCCTTTGCTGATATTTTGATGTTTATGCAGTTAGGATTTCAGACAGCATTATATAATAGTAATACTCGCCTTCATAGAGCCTTAGAAGCAGATTTAGTGTTAGTTAGTCCCCAGGCTTTGAACTTAACCCGTATGTCTACTTTCACCCGTCGCCGACTTTATCAGGCGATGAATGTGCCGGGGGTCGAGTCAGTGGAACCTGTTTATGTGGCTCTCAAAACTTGGAAAAATCCCCAAACCCAGAAAGAAACCGCGATTTTGCTGTTGGGATTTAATCCAGATAAACCCGCTTTTAATTTTATCATAAATCATCCAAATTTACCAGATATTAAATTACCAGATCGGGTTTTATTTGACCGGGAAGCTAGGGGAAACTATCAAGAGGCGATCATATCTATAGACCGGGGAGAAAGGGTGACAACCGAAATTGAACGCCGCACTATTACCATTGCTGGTTTATTTGAACTGGGGGCATCTTTTGCCGCTGATGGTAGTTTGATGACCAGTGATCAAAACTTTTTGCGCCTGATGCCCAAACAACAAGCCAGCAGTATTAATATAGGTTTAATTAAAGTAGAATTAGGGGCGGACATTTTGGAAATTCAAGCTCTGTTAAAAGCTCATTTACCCTCCGATGATGTGCGGGTATTAACTAAGGCTGAATTTATCCAATTTGAAAAGAATTATTGGACAGCTAATACTCCTGTTGGTTTTGTGTTTAATTTAGGAGTAGCAATGGGTTTTGTCGTGGGAACCATTATTGTTTATCAGGTATTGTCAACTGATGTCGCTTCTCATTTGGCTGAATACGCCACTTTTAAAGCTATGGGTTATCGAACTATTTATTTATTGTCAATTGTGTTTGAGGAGGCTTTGATTTTATCCTTATTGGGTTTTGGGCCGGGATTGGGTATTTCTATTGGCTTATATGCCATCACTAGAAATGCTACAAATTTGCCTGTTTATATTACTTTATTTAGGGCGGTTCAAGTATTTATTTTGACAATTATTATGTGTACCATATCAGGGGCTATAGCTACCCGCAAACTTCAGGCGGCTGACCCGGCTGATATTTTTTAGATTCAGATCAGGGGTTGTCAATTAGGGGGGTAAAACCAAGGAAGATGATTATGAATGCGGCGAATATTATCAATGCAAGTTTTTCAGAAACCGGCACAAATTCGGTGATTGTAATTGCCGGATTGAATCATTATTTTGGTGATGGTCATTTAAAAAAGCAGGTTTTGTTTGATATTAATTTGGAGATTAAATCGGGAGAGATTGTGATAATGACCGGGCCTTCTGGGTCAGGAAAAACTACACTTTTGACCTTAGTGGGTGCTTTGCGATCGCCTCATTTTGGCAGTTTAAAAATCTTAAATCAAGAAATTTGTGGGGCTAAGGATAATCAGTTAGTAATGATTCGCCGCCAAATTGGCTATATTTTCCAAGCCCATAACCTTCACCGCAGTTTAACAGCTTGGCAAAATGTGAGGATGGGTTTAGAAATGCACGGCACTTTTTCCAGGGAGGAAATGCGCCACCATGCTGCTGAAATATTAACAGAAGTTGGACTAGGCGATCGCCTTAATTATTACCCAGAAGATCTATCTGGGGGACAAAAGCAACGGGTAGCTATTGCTAGGGCTTTAGTTAGCCATCCCCCTATTGTTTTAGCCGATGAACCCACCGCCGCCCTCGATAGTAAATCGGGACGGGAGGTAGTTAATTTAATGCAAAAATTAGCAAAAGAACAGGGTTGTACTATCTTATTAGTTACCCATGATAACCGTATTTTGGATATTGCCGATCGCATTGTTACCATGGAAGACGGAAAGCTAACCTCTAGTCTCCGTTAGCTGTTATTCCCCGTCATAATTAGTTTCTAAAGCTAATAATTCTGACCGCCGCTGACTCAGTTGAAATTCCAAAGATTCAATTTCAGCCAATAACTGTTGACGGCGTTTTTCTAGGGACTGGGTTTGACTATTAAAATAGGCTTCTATTGGCGGCCATAATTCAATCGCCCAGTCGCGGCTGGCGGTTTTCATTTCATTAATTACTTTCACCGTCCCGTCAGGTTCCAAAACAAAGAGGGTATATAAGCGATCGCAATTTCCCCGTTTTCGCCTTCCTTTTTGACAATAAAGATATAATCCTGGAACCTGTAAAGCTGATTGGTCAATTTGACTCACAAAAGGTCCCTCAATGGAATAACCATCAGTCTGACTGCGGTCTATTCCTTCTACCAATTTACACCAATTACCTAATTTAGGATTAAGGCAACTTTCCCAAAATCCTGGGGCGATTAAAAATGCCTCCCTTAAATTAACTAAAATTGACGAACCCATATAATTATATCACTCGCAAATTTTGACATTTAACTATAATAAACCCTACGGCAAAATTAGACTATTTAACCGGGACACAATTTTGATAAAATTCTTCTAAGCCTTGCAGACCTTGTAGGTCATGATAGAGACGAAATCGATGGTTTTGGATTTTCTGTTTAATGGCGGTTCGGGTTTCTGGGTCTAACCCTAATTTAACGGCAATTTCTATATATTCGCTTTCGGAAGAAGCGATGGTTTCAGTAACTCCTAAGCGCCGTAAAATCCCCGCTGACTGGCGACTTCTCATGATTTCCCCCTGATGAGTAACTAGGGGTAAATTAGCAGCGATCGCATCTAAAGTAGTAGCAAATCCGGTAAACTGAAACGTATCTAAACCCACATCAGCCAAACTCTGTAATTGCAGATATTCGGCATAATTTAAGCGAGGTAAAAATAGACAGTAATCTTCACCCGACAAACCAAATTTGTCAAAAGCAGCATACAGACGCTTTTGGAATTTGGCGGTAACTTCCTGATACCAATGGGAGATAAATACAAATTTAGCTTGATTTACCCCTTGGGCAATTTTACCATAAATATCATCATATTGGGGTAAATATTTAAACAGAGACTGACAGGATAAATAGATGATATCATGGTCGGACATCTGCCAATCTGACCGAGATTTTGCCGAGGGGGGAAATGATGGCTGGTCTAGGTAAATCCCTAAATTAGGTAAACAAATTAAATGTTCGTTGTAGTAAGTTTGGGCGTTAGCAGGTTCCAGCAATTCAGCGGAGATAAAATAATCGATAGTTGGTAATCCTGTGGTGGTTGGATGTCCCCAGGTAGCACAATAAATAGGGGCGAGTTTTAATCCGGCTATTTGTAGGGTTTGGGGACACATTCCCAACTCTAAAAATACCAGAATATCCAGGCGATCGCTATAAATTTGTTGGCTGACTTGTTCAATGTTATTATAGATATGATAGAATTTCTCCGAATATTGTTGATATAAATCTGTAATCTGGTCGGCTTCCTGTCCGGTATAATAACAGTAGACCTGAAACTTTTGGCGATCGCTATTTTTCACCCATCCTAAAAAGAGATTCCCCACTGTGTGCCATTGTAAAAAAGAACAGATATAACCAACTCTAATTTTATCAGATTTTCCCCTCAGTCTAGGGGGCGGTGTTTCTCCCCATTCGGGATAGTGGGCGACCATTACCCGATGTAAAAAATCCCCATATTGGCGCTGTAAGTTCTTTTCAGACAAACTACCTTTAAATAACTGTTCATCCCCCTGATATTGCAGGTAAAAATTTGTACCTTCCCCCATAGCCTGGAGGGTAGCATTATCAAAAATAGAGGCTTGGTTAATAATCCCTTTGAGGTCTTGTGCAAACCCTTGTCGAGAGGCGAAAATTTCCGCAGTGTTATTGTAGAGAATCGGAAATAATCGCAATTTGGCAAACTTCAGAGAAATCTGATCAGGAAAATTCTTAACAGCCACAGTCGCCCAACTTATAGCTTCTGCAATTGCGCCGATTTCTGACAATGATAAAATCAAGTTAAGATAGACTTCCACCACTTGAGGAAATTCATCAATCAAACGGCGATAAATGGCTGCTGCATCATTATATTGATTTAGCCGTTGATAACAGTCTCCCAGGTTGAGGTTAACTTCCAGATGAATAGATGATTGATAATCTTGACAATTTGCCAGATACTGATTATAGTAGTCAATAGCTGTTTTATAGTCACAACTATAATAGGCTGATAATCCTAGATAATAATAGCCTTGGGTTTCATTTCCTAGGGCTACCCAAGCCAACCCTAGGGCTGACAGAATTTCCGGGGTGCTGGTGTATTGGAGTGCTTTTTCATAGGTGTTTATAGCCTGTTGTGGTTGATTTTGCAACAACAATAAAGCACCATAGCCCAAGTAAGCATTAGTCAGACCTGGACAAATAGCGATCGCTTTTTGATATTCAGACTCCGCCGCCGCTAACTGTCCTAACTCCAGGAATTGCGACCCTAACTGACAATGAAAAGTCGCCAACTCAACATCAGGAGAAATCATTTTATCCGTCATGATTGGTATTAGTGATGCAGCCCTCTGGAGGGGGACAGATAGCCAACGGTAGAATTGCTAGATTTGCTGGTTAGGGGGATAAGCCGAGCCCCCCCCAGGAGACCGACGGAGACTGGAGTTAGGGCGGATAGGCTGAGAACCTATAGGGGAAGGACTCGGACTGGTGTTAGGGCGGATAGGCTGAGAACCGACCGGAAAGGGCCGATTAGCCTCAACCCTTCGATTGGCGGTCTTTTCCGGGGATTTAGCCACATTCTGATGCAGTTGGCGATCGCTATTTTCCAGGGCAGCGGTCATAGCCGGAATCAGGGCTGATTCAATCTTACCGAGGGCGAAAGCCGCTTTGGTGCGAACTTGCATATCCGCGTCCGTAAGTGCCTTAGTGAGGGCAGGAACCGCCGGAGAACCGATGCGCCGGAGGGCGATAGCGGCGCTAATCCTCACTTCCTCATCACTATCTTTGAGGGCAGCAATTAACTGAGCGATCGCCGGGGCTGCTTCTTTTCCTAGGGTTCCCAAGGCAAAAGTTGCCCCTTCCCTAACCGCCTTATCTTCATGGTTGAGGGCTTCGATAAAATCGGCGATCGCCGTTTTTTGGATCTGATCAGAAGCCGGTCCCAATTGCTGAAGCGCAACGGCCACATCCATTCTCACCGCCGGGTCAGGGTCTTTGAGGTGAGATAGCAAAGCGGCGATCGTATCAGAGTCCTGTAAACCCATTACCCCCAAACCATAGGCGGCGCTGCGACGGATAGCCGGGTCTGGGTCTTCTAAGGCTTCCAGCAAAACCGGAACCACCGTAGACCCCATTTGTTTTAACACTTTCACCGCCGCTAGTCGATGCTGTCGGTTATCGCTACCGAGTTCCTGAATTTTAGTAATTACCTCTGCTGTAGCTGTCGCCTGGGTGGCGGTTGTTCCCATTAATAACAGCATCGCGCCAAAACAAAACCGGACTATTTTCGGGGATCTAAAAACGCTGGGCTTGGCATGGTTATCCATATTAAACACCTGGTTTGAGGATTTTGGGGGTTGACTCCAATCAATTCGAGAGACTTCCCAAGTTAACCGCTATTTTAACCCATTTTAGATGAAAATAAAATCGATATCCAGGAGCAACCGTCGCGGCAGGTTGCCATCGTTAATCAGAACCCCCAGAAAATCCCCATTTTCCAACTCAAGAATAATGTCATTTAAGCCGTTACCATTGACATCATTTTGGCTGGGGCGCAAATCAGGGCGATCGCGTTCTAAACTCAATTCATCAATGCGAGTGCCCACGGGGACAGCAATTTTATCACCAAAAAACGGATTATTGACCACATTAAAACCGCGAATTTCATCAACATCTCGCAGTTGTGAACTCCTATGTATGGGGTCTAAGAAATAAATATCATCACCCTCACCACCCATTAGGGTATTGCGACCCGCGCCGCCGTAGAGAAAATCATTACCCAAATCGCCAAATAAGAGATTATCGCCATCATTTCCCCGGATCGTGTCATTTCCCTGACCGCCATAAATGGTATCATTTCCCGGACCACCTTCTAATAAATCATCCCCTAAATTTCCAAATAGGAGATCATTACCGGGTCCACCATATAAGAAATCATCTCCTTGCCCCCCGAACAGTGTATCATTATTGCTTCCCCCACTAATGGTATCATTGCCTTGGTTGCCATTGACCAGTAAGGGATCGGTGATATGAGAGGCTTGGAGGCTATCATTTCCCGCTAGTAACAAAATCCCGTCAGGAAAGGCTAAAGCCTGACCCGGAGTTGCAAAAATTATATCGTCTCCAGGGGAACCCAACAAAGCAGTAACTCCGAATATACCTAAGTTAGCGCTAGGGGTTAAAAAGCTGGTCATAATCTGGTACTCCTTGTCAAAATTAGATCTGCTGAAAGTTTACCAAGTTGATTGACAGAATCTTGATCTATTTGTTTCCGGGGAGGTGAGAGGGACTTATGATTGATGTCAATTGTCGGGTTTAATGTAGTTTTTGCCTGAGATTTAACGGCAAAAAATTATAGTCTGGATGAGAGGAAACCTTGGCAAAAAAGTTAAGATCTGTATCTGTGCCTTCCTGGATATTTTGATAGGTTTTCTGATGCTGATGTAACCGAAAATAAGATAGGGTTTCATCAATAAAACCTACCTGATATTCTGCCATAATTCGCCACCATAAATCCAAATCAACTAATTGGTTTAAATGGGGGTCAAATCCTCCTAAGCGATCGCATACTTCCCCACGGAGTAAAACCGTAGTTGGTTCCCCAATTTTATTAATGGGATGTTCCAATAATCGCGGATCTGACAATAAATCTCTACCCCATTGCACAGGTTGTAATTGAGACCAACCCGCCGGCAAATTCTGGAAATCCTGATAAACTATCATCAGATAGGGGTCGGTTTCTGACCCTGGATCAAAAAACATTTCTCGCCGGGAAAAAACTAAGGCTATATCCGGGTATTTTTCAGCCAAATCAACCATTTTTTCGACGCATTGTGGAGCCAACAAATCATCTTGAAAGAGGAACTTAATATATTTACCCTTAGCCTCGGTAATACAATGATTACAATTCCCGGCAATTCCCCGCTGATTATGATTAGTAATTACCCGAATTTCCTGGGATGAATTTTGCTGGAAAAAATGAGCGATCGCCACCGTTTCATCCGTGGAATCATCATCAGAAATAATCAACTCAATTCGGGAATAAGTTTGAGATAAAACACTAGCAATAGCCTCCGCCACAAACCTCTTCCCATTGTAAGTAGGAATACACACACTAACTAAGGGAGTTTCTGTGCTGACTTCCTGGCTATCATACATAACCCAATCCTAATGATTAATTACCATATATTGACCAATCAGGAGAGCCATCAACCCCCTCTCATAGAGGCGAAGGAATAGCAGCAGCTATCATCCAACAGAGAGGCAGTTAAAGTCACAGCGTTTAATTATGGTTAAATATCCCCATAATAAGCCGTCACAAAATAGCGTCATCTCTGCTGAAAATAGCCAGTTTTGTTCAATTCAATATCATCTACAACCGGGCGGGAGTAGCATAAGGTCCTCGGCGGAGTGCTTTAGCCAACTCATCATTATTTTCCCGGAGTCCTTCATAAAAGAATAAAACCTCTCCTTTTACGCCGCGATGTCGGTTGTAGTCAATAGACTTTAAGAGTTCATCGGCACTAATGCGGTAGGAGCCCACCTTAATCAAAACTCCGGGGGACAATTTAGGCAATTGCCAATCTCGGAATTGCACATCAACCAACTGATCAACTAACCCCTTATAGCTCCAAAAATTGCGGCGGTAAAGTTGAGGGTGAATCATATCTACCAAATCCCGATCAATCCAAGCAATATAATCCTGGAGGTATTCATTTAATCCCCAACTATAAACACTGGGAGACATAGAAACAATCAAATTAGGTTTAATCGCCTTAACCTCTCGTTTAATCCGCGCCAGAAAATCCGTGAGAATATTAGCGCGCCACTGTAGCCATTGAGAGTCCTTATGATGTAGGGGAGGTTGACGGCCAAACTCCTTGACATAACGCTGCACCGTTTGCTGATCATATCCCCCTTCCGAAGGTAAAGCCGGGAGTCGATCATCCCCTTGAACGCCATCAATATTATATTTACGGACGACCTCCAAAATCAGACTCATAATAAAGTCCTGAACTTCGCTATCAAAGGCATTCATCCACTCAAAGCCATTTTTAACCACCATACCCCCCTGGGAATTAATCGCCGACCAGTTAGGTTTTTGGTTAAGGATGCGGCCCCCATTCTGTTGATAGGAACTAGCAAACCCATACTCAAACCAGGGTATCACCTTGAGTCCGACGCGATGGGCTTCCTCAATCACTTCCGCGAGAGGGTCACGTCCGCGAACATAAAAATCAATCTCAACGCCAAATTTTTGGCTCATCACCTGAGATTTATAGAGAGTGACCCCTTTATTCCAAACCACTGGAAACACCACATTAAAGCCTGTGTCGGCTAAAAAGTCCATTGCTTCAGCAATAGTCGCCCTAGAGTAGAGAACCCTGCTATCAGTAGTAGTTAGCCAAATCCCACGAACTTCCATAGTCCCTCCGGTTGCCAGTAACTTGGTTTTCACATTGAGGATTTTCCGGGAATGAACCCGCTAATCCGTAGACTGTTCCCCATTTCTCAAATTGATTTGAGTGGCAGTCTTGCTCAGTATATCCCTCAGCTATTATCTTTAGTTAGGGGACTATTTTAAAAACATTGCCCCCACAACTGCAGTGGGGATTAGAATCTGGCAGATTGACAACGCTCTATGGGGCTGACTATTGCTCCTATTGGTGTTAAACTGATATCAAGAGAAACGTTGTTAAGGTGAGAATCTATCCCACCACTGAGCAGCAAGTTGCCTGAAATCGACTAATTCCCCAGATGCGTGCTTCTGTCTTAGGTTAAATGAGAATTTGACCTGGGTATTGGGGTAAGGAATACACACTTTATGGGAGTTGCAAGGGATCCGTCCGCTGGTTATTGGCGATGGGTTAAGGGTTTTCCCGATCATCAGCCAAATGTGTTGTTAGCTAAAATCATCAAATTTTGGATTATTCAGGCGATCGCCTATCCCCAGAACCGCCACCATGGGGATCAGTTTTGGCGAGTAGATCTTCCCCTGTCATCTAAAACTTCCGAACCCTGGCATCTTGATTTAGTCCTAGTATCTTTAGCTTCCCTAGAACATTATGGGATGGTCGCTGGTGATACAAGCTGAATTGGGGCAATTAGCTAAAGCCTTCTGAGGCGGTCAGCAGGTAGCCTGTGGTTATCGACTCAGGGGCGAGTAGGTCTTTTTGTTGTTAACCATCAGTTCACCCGCAGATTCTATGAGCTTTTTCGATTGGAGTTCATGGAAAATATCCCTTTTCAATTCCGATTCCAATAGAGATAGTCAATTATTCCTTTTGTATGAGCAAGCCTGAAACGGTTACTGTTAATAAACTTTTAACTCGATATGCCCAAGGGGAACGAAACTTTAGCGATATCTCCCTAGTGGCAGCAATTTTCAATGAAGTTACCCTAAATCGGATCAACTTGAGTGGGGCGAATTTGGCAGAAGCCCTAATGGTTCATACCCGCTTGATTGGTGCGAACCTGAGTAGATCTCAGTTGAGTTATGCGGATCTATCAATGGCGGTTTTGATTGATGCGAATTTGACTGGGGCTAGTATGACGGAAACAGTTTTACATCAAGCTGACCTGAGTGGGGCGAGTTTGAGTGGGGCGATTTTGTCTCAGGTGAATTTAACGGGGGTTAACCTCACGGGAGCAAGTTTGATTGGGACTTGTCTGCTGAATGGTTCTCAACTCACTGATGCTATTTTAGTTGGGGCGACTATGACTCGCTCTGTTCTCAGTGGGGCGCACATGACGGGAGTCAATTTAAACCGATCTATTCTTAGTGAGATAGATTTGAGTGGGGCGAATTTAACCGGGGCTACTCTGATCCGGGTTCACTTAAATGGCGGAAATCTTAGTGGCGCGAATTTGACCGGGGCTGATTTGAGTGAGTCAGTTATACAAAATAGTAATTTCTGCATTGCGAATTTGACGGGGGCGAATTTGGCGGGGGCGAATTTGGCGGGGGCTAACCTCAATGGCGCAAATTTGACGGGGGCGAATTTGACGGGGGCGAATTTGACGGGGGCTAACCTCAATGGCTTAACGTTACAATGCGCTGATCTACGGTTGGCTAATCTCAGTAAAGCTGATTTACGGGGGGCGAATTTAACGGGGGCGAATTTGGCGGGGGCTAACTTGTTAGAAGCTGATCTGCGTTTGGCTAACCTCACTGATGCTAATCTTTGTGGTGCTGGACTGCTACTGACTTCACTACGGGGGGCGAATTTGGCGGGGGCTAACCTGAATCAGGCGAATCTGATTGGGGCGAGTTTGAGTGTGGCTAATTTGGATGATACAACCATGGAGGGAACTATTCTGCCTAATGGCGCTACCCACCAATAGCTCGATCGCCTTCTCTCAGGGGGCGGTCCGGGGCGGCTTCGGGGAACTGCCCAGGCGCGCCCCTAGGCGATCGCCTTCTCCCCCAGTAACAGGGATTAACAACGAACCACAGGATAATTTGCCTCTATTTTGTAATGGTGCGATCGCAATTTAACTGATGTGATAGACTGAAAAAGTTTGAGACCATTTAAGGGTGGAGGTAAAACCGCGCAGAATGAAACAATTGGGAACCCATCTGGTCATTGACGCTTGGCACTGTCCTGCAGATCTTTTGAATGACCCCGAACGTATCCGCACTGCTATACTCGATGCAGTTACCGCAGGAGAGGCGACGTTGATTGACTTTTGTGTGCATCAATTTAGCCCCCACGGGGTGACGGCAACAGCCACCTTGGCTGAATCGCATATTGCTATTCACACCTGGCCTGAGTATGGCTATTTTGCGGCTGATCTGTTTTTCTGTGGCCGTGGTAATCCTCGCAAAGCTGCTGAACATTTGGAAACTGCATTGCAAGCCGGTCAGGTCAATAGACGTGAGTTTGAGCGCGGTTTTGAACCTTCAGTCAGTGTCGATAATTCCTCGGTTAGTGAAACCTCACCAGCGACTAATTTGACGGCTTTGGCAGAAACCAGTTTTGCTGGTCGTTAGGCGATCGCTTCCTAGAAAATTCCACGATCTTTAGTCATCTGCGATCGTGGAATTTTGGTCTGATTTGGGTCTGATTGTCGGGTTCATCAACGATTAGCGCCCTTGTTGCTGCAACAGGGGACGAACTACCCAATAGCCCATACCAAAGGCGGCTACTACAATTAGGGCGATGGAAACAATTAGCCAGATCCCACTTAATTCACCTCTATCAGGTCCTGATGACGGTCGCAGTCGGCCTTCTGGTTCCTCAGTAAATTGGGGCGGTGGAGTGTCCGGCGCGTCGCTGTTTGGGGGAAAGACTACATCTGGTTGTGGAATCTCGGTTCTGGGCTGTTCATAAAAGTTGGGTGGCGGCGAGACGGGATTAACACTAAAGCTAGGATTGACAGGGGGAACTGCTGATAATGGCTGGTTTTTCCCTTGCACCGATTCAACGGCTAAATAGAATTGATTAGCAGCCTGGACTACATTATTAAGTTCTTGGCGCAAATTTTGATTTTCTTCGAGAAGTTGTTGGTTTTGGGTTCTCAGGGAATTGATTAGGTTTTGAGAACCCTGTAATTCGGCTGTTACCTCTCGATATAGGGATATGGGGACTGAGGGTGAATAACTACTACTATTTCCGCCTTCGGGTGGGGTGGGGTTAGAGGCTGTAGAATTTGGTATAGGATTTGACATGGCTGTTATGGATAAACTTTGGGGTATGATCAACGGGATTAGTTGAACGACGATCGCCTTGATGATATTGCTATTAGACCAATCACGGGGCATTTAGTCAAGGAAATCTACGGGCGATCGCAATTGGTTGTTTATTGTTGATATAAATTATGAGTAACTCCCAGGTAAAACCTTCTGAGACTGAATCGGTTACTAATACAGAACCCAGATATGGAGAGAGAGAGATTAGCGAGGGGCAGTTAATTACCTTCCCCAATCCCCGACCCGGACGCAGCTATCAAATTAACATAGTCTTACCAGAGTTTACTTGTAAGTGTCCGTTTTCGGGATATCCAGATTTTGCCACCATTGATTTAACCTATGTGCCGGATCAGTCCGTGGTAGAGTTAAAGTCCATCAAGCTCTATATTAACAGTTATCGCGATCGCTACATATCCCATGAGGAATCAGTTAACCAGATCCTTGATGACTTTGTAGCCGCCTGTGACCCCCTGTCAGTTCACATCAAAGGCGACTTTAACCCCAGAGGTAATGTTCACACCGTGGTTGAGGTGCATCACCATAAACACCAGCAAACCAATTAATCGATTTATCTACTCATCAATCCCAGCAAATGCTATAATCATAGCTTGTGTCGAATTCCAGCCATTTCATGCCCAAACTCAAAACTCGTAAATCAGCCGCTAGGCGCTTTAAGGTAACGGGAAGCGGGAAACTCGCACGCCGCAAGGCTTTTAAGAGTCACCTGCTACAACACAAAAGTGCAACTCGCAAGCGCCGTTTGTCAAAAACGGCTATTGTCGATGAACGCGATGCTGAAAACGTGCGTCTGATGATGCCGTATTTGTAACGCTATAGTTCGATCAACTCAATTTTAAGGAAAAACAACAATGACACGAGTTAAACGTGGTAATGTTGCCCGTAAACGTCGCAAAAAAATTCTCAAACTTGCGAAAGGATTTCGCGGCTCTCAATCTAAAAATTTCCGAATTGCTAATCAGCGGGTTATGCAGGCGCTGCGTAACGCTTACCGGGATAGAAAAAAACGCAAGCGCGACTTCCGCCGTCTGTGGATTACCCGGATTAATGCTGCTGCTAGAGTCCACGGCATCAGTTATAGCCAACTCATGGGGAATTTGAAAAAAGCCGACATTGAAATCAATCGCAAGATGCTGGCGGAAATGGCAGTGCTTGACCCAGATACGTTTGAAAAAGTGGTCGCTAAAGCTGCTCAAGCTCAATCCTAGGGGATTTTCAATTGGTACACTTTGAACGAAGGATGGAGACAATTCTATCCTTCTTCAAGGTCAGATGAAATTGGTAATTTAAAATTAAAAATGGATAGTAATCTCGCAGTTGTTTATCTGGTATTACTGCTGGTTTTTTTGTCGGGTTCTGGCTTTTTTATTGTGCGTCAGATTTTCCGAACTCGCGAAGTTGAGAGTAAGATGTCACAATTGCAACAGCAGCTCTCTCAGGGTCAAGGAACAGCTCAGGAATATTATAAATTAGGCTGTATTTATAATGATAAAAACTTGTATTCTCAGGCGATCGCTGTTTTACAAAAAGCTCTCAAAGCAGTAGAGGAACAGGAGCCACCTGAGAACATAGCCATGATTTATAATGCCTTGGGTTATGCTCACTTTGCTAAGGAAGAATATGATATCGCCATTCGTAATTATAAGGAAGCATTAAAGCTGACTCCTGAATATGCGACAGCTTGCAATAATCTAGGTTATGCTTACGACGCAAAAAGCTGACTTCTCAGGCTTTAGAAGCCTACGAAAAGTCTCTGAGTTTAGAACCCAATAATCAAATTACTCAACGTCGCGCTGAGTCTTTACGGAAACGATTAGGTATTCCCACCTCAGAAACTGCTCAATAACATTTCCCGACCCTCCCCTGAGTGAGGAGGGGGGTTAATGAAAGCTAATTTCTATGCTAACGGGTACACTTTTGTAAAGCCGCTTGTGTGGTGGCGACATAGGCGGAGTCGCGACCATAGAGACTTTGGAGAATTTCCAGGGTTTCCTCAACTAAAATCAATGAGTTGATGGTATTTAACCAAGCGATGTCTCCTTCCGGTACGATCATGCCGTAGAACTCACAGGTGAGGGGTTCTTGGGGAATTATGGCATAGTCTTGAGGGTTAATATCTGGTTGACGCAACACTTCCCCAATTAGCAATAAACCATCACTAGCGAAGGCGTTGATTTCCCGATTAAGAACATCACGCACGGCATCGGCGCGGCCTGATGTGCCATGATATTGTACGATTTGAGCTAGGGAATAACGACTGCTGATAAATCCCTGGGTAAGGGTGTTAGGAAGTACACCAATAATGATGTTTTCCATGGCACCATCTGGGTTGATTAAGGTTTGATTATCTGCGGCAACTAATAGGTGATTTCCTGTGGCGATAAAGCGATCGGAATAGACTATGCCTGGTGGGGGGGTGCGGGTGACAGTGTTGGGGCCACATTCTAGGTGGACGCTTCCATCAGCGACGATAGATTCCCGATTGTCCAGGGTGGACTGTACCAGTTGAACTTGGACGGGTTGATTAAGTTGTAGTTGTTGGGTGAGGCGACTCGCTAGAAGTTCCATGAGTTGGATACAGTACCCTTCCCATTCTCCGGTGTCTGGAGACAGATAACCCAAGGGGGCGGCATCTTGTCTAACTCCGGCTTTGAGAATGCCTGTTCTTCTGATGTCTTCGAGGACGGTTCCGGCGATCGCATTTAGGGGAAATAGGCTACACAGAGTTAGGGTCAGGAAAACCCGAATGATATTTTTCATAAAATCAATGTAGTGGACATTTGTTAACAGAAGTTCACTCAGAAATATAGCTTACCCTGTATTTAACCAGGAATTATTAAAGGGGAGAGTGGGGATTTTGAACTGTCATCAGGGGATGTTAGAGTCGATCATAGTTCGGGCACAAACTGAATTAATTTCACCCTATATATTTTATCAGCTCTGCCAGGAGTTTTGTCTAAAAACAGGTACCAATAAGTTATACTTTGGGGAACCGATCGCCTCTTATTTAGACCCGGATAGAGGATTGGGGGTATCAGAAATTAGGGTTTTTCTGGATGGCTTGGCTATTTATGTCCGGCTGATTACCACCCCTAATTTTACTGTAAATTTTTACATCAATTGTCTTGATAAATACTCGGAAAATCCGATAAATATAACTGCGAAAATTATCGGTTGTGGGATGGTGGGTAGAGTCGCAAAAATCACCATCAATGGCGAGGAACCCATAGTATTTAAAGCATTTTTTGACCCAGATTTTATATGGGTTCATGGTCCATGGGGTGAAATTCCGGTGGGGATTCGTTTAAAATATTGTGGGGTAACAAAAGATATGGCTGAGTTTTTATTTGCGAGTCAAAATTGGGTGGTGAGTGAGTGGATTGATGATGAGAAATCCAGGTTATGTAATCGCCAAGGTTTAAGATATCGAGAATTTGCCTATAAAGAAGGGTTGACTAAACTCAACCCTTTAAACCGAAATAACTATAACCTTGAGGGTATCCGACTCGATCCGGGTGGCATTCAAAAAGAGTATCGCGGCCGGCGTTTGGTAGATTTTTATCAAGGGACTTGGTTTTATTTACGCAAAATCCGCCGAGATAAATGGAAGGGAATTTATGCGATCGCCAATCAGTTGTTGACGGGGATAATACAACACAGTCGCAGAATCCCCAATTGCTAACTACCGTGCATCAGGAGATTGCATAATTCGGAGAATTTCTGCTTGAATGCGCTCTCTAAATCGGCTATCAGATTGTTGATGGCGGGTGATTTCATTAAAGCGACTAACAGTTAATCCTTTGCTTTCAATAATGCGTTTGGCTTGGTCACAGTAGCTAACCGCAATTTGGGGAGCATTTCCAGGTAGCATATTAATGCTAGTCGGCTCATCACAGACAATGCGCGGCACTTGTCCGACAATTCTTTTAATTTCCTCAACCGCCTGATGCCGTCTCGATTCCAGTGCGATCGCTGCTTGAGCGTAGTTGGTAATCTCCTGATTGCTAAAGGTAGGATTTCCCGCTCTAGCGGTCGTGCTAAAACTGGCGGTTAGGGATGGAGCAGTTAAACTAGGAACCCATCCCGTCAGCAGTCCGACACCAGATAAAATAGTGATGGCAGTGGACTGAATGAATAACCGATGTAAATGCCCTTGATGTGGTAGTTTCATAGTAGTTTTTTACTCCGTTAAAGTAATAAATAAATAACACAAATTCCCCTAAAATATCTAGGGGAGTCATATAGGATTAGTTGCCGTTACTACGCTGTTGACGAAGTAACTCAGCCTGAATTTGCCGTTGCAGTTGTGGGTTATCTTGTTGTAATCGAGTAATCTCGTTAAATCGATTAATGGTAAGATTGTGCTGTTCAATAAAATCCTTGGCCAGATTGCAATAATTAACAGCGATCGCCCTTAGATCTCGATTCAAGCTATTAATCCCACGGCGATCGCTACAGATGACCTCTGGAACCGTACCCCCTGCAATTCCCCTAATCTCATCATAGGCCTGTTTGCGTCTAGGTTCAATTAGTAGAACGGCACGGGCATAATTGCGAATTTCATCATCAGTAATATTAGAGCCTTGCTGTGCGTTAGCGAAAGTTCCTGACCGACCTGTGGGGGACAACAAGTCGGGGACTACTCCGCTAAGGACTCCAAACACAGCGAAAACACCGACCAAAAGTGTTTGTAACCCTTTCCGGCTCATGGGATTATAGACAGAAGCGAGCCAAGAATTCATATATCCGCGTCTCCAAGCAGCAACAAGCATTAATCACCCCTCACTCAAATGGGGGAAGTTGTATTTAGACATAGCCAACCCCTGCCCCATTATTTAAGAATAAGAACAGGATCAGGCTATAACACAGCATAATTATTTTGAATTATTTTGTAGCTCAGAAGTTCCTCAAATATGCAGAAACTAAATGGTGTCGTCGCAGCCGGCCATCAAGAAACCGCACTGGCTGGGTTAGCAATGTTCCCCCTGGGGGGTAATGCTTTTGATGCAGCCGTCGCGTCCATGCTGGCTGCTTGTGTGGCTGAACCCGGGTTAACTTCCCTAGGTGGGGGAGGTTTCCTGTTGGCTCACACCCACACCAATCAGAATATTTTATTTGATTTCTTTACACAAACACCAAGCATTAAACAATCAAAAAGTCAAGTATATTTTTACCCGGTTGATGTCAATTTTGGTGGCAGTGTTCAGGAATTTCATATTGGTTTGGGTTCTATGGCCGTTCCGGGTGTGGCGGCTGGGGTGTTTAAGGTTCACCAGACCCTAGGAAAACTGCCTTTAAAGGTAGTGGCTGAACCCGCGATTAATTTGGCTAGAAATGGTTTAGAAATTAATACTTTCCAAGCCTATACTTTTAACCAGATTCTCTCCTCAATTTTATTGAGTTCCCCCGAAGGTCGGGAAATTTATGCTCCCCAAGGCTCGATTCTCCAAGCTGGTGAACGAATAGTTATGAAAAATCTAGCGAATACTCTGGAATATCTGGTTAAACAGGGATTTGAGGAGTTTTATCAGGGGGAAATTGCTCGGCAATTGGTGGCTGATTGTCATCAGGGGGGTGGCTATTTAAGTGAGGAGGATTTGAGACGGTATCGGGTGATTGAACGCCAACCGTTAAGAATTGGTTATCGGGGAAAACAGATTTTGACTAATCCGCCTCCCAGTTCCGGGGGAACGCTCATTGGCTTGGGGTTGGAACTGCTTTCGGGAATTGAAGTTGCTAATCTGGAGTTTGGGAGTTGTCGGCATCTCCATATTTTAGCGGATGTAATGAGATTAACTAATACTGTGAGAAAACAGGGGTTTGACGATCGCCTTCATGAACAGAATATGGCTGCTGAGTTCCTGTCCCCAGAACATCTACAACCCTATCTGCAAGAATTACAGGAGACCGTGAATAAGTGGGGGAGTACCACTCATATTAGTGTTGTGGATAGTGAGGGGAATGCGGCTAGTGTTACTACTTCTAACGGGGAGGGGTCGGGTTATATGATTCCGGGGACGGGGATTATGATTAATAATATGTTAGGTGAGGAAGATTTGAACCCCCACGGCTTCCACCAGTGGCGGGAAAATGTGCGACTATCCTCGATGATGGCTCCTACTTTGATTTTAGATGGCGATCGTTTAGAGATGGTGATCGGGTCTGGCGGGTCTAATCGTATTCGCACCGCCATTTTACAAGTAATCTCCAATTATCTCGATTTTGGGATGTCCTTAGCCGCCGCCGTTAATCGTCCCCGTGTCCATTGGGAGAATTATCGTTTTGATATCGAACCCGGTTTTAATCAAACCGAGATTAATCATCTGCAACTTGCGGACCATAGCGAAATTGTCCAATGGGGGGAACGGAATATGTTTTTTGGTGGGGTTAATGGAGTCGCCACTAATGCTGATGGGACTATTTTAGGAACTGGGGATATCCGACGCAGTGGCGTGAGTTTAGGGATTTAGGGAAATTAATAAGCAAAACTTATAGCTATCATCAGTTTTATCGGATTAAACATATAACTAAATAGTCATAAAGCTATTGACATATATGAGTTAAGTGTGAGATATTACAGACACGGTAGAAAAACAACTACCGGATATGTACCTCGAAAACTCAATAACGCAATCATATTTGATATGACCACTACCTTACAGCAACGGGAAAATCTCAATATTTGGGAACAGTTTTGCGGTTGGGTAACATCTACCAATAACCGCCTTTATGTAGGTTGGTTTGGTATTGTGATGATCCCTACCTTGCTAACTGCCACCATCTGTTTTGTGTTAGCTTTTGTAGCTGCACCTCCTGTGGATATTGACGGCATCCGCGAACCCGTTTCCGGTTCTCTGTTGTACGGCAATAACATCATCACGGCGGCTGTTGTACCCAGTTCTAATGCGATTGGGTTGCACTTTTATCCCATCTGGGAAGCCGCGAATATTGATGAATGGCTTTATAATGGCGGCCCCTACCAGTTGATTGTTTTCCACTTCCTAATCGGCATTTTTTGCTATATGGGTCGTGAATGGGAACTCTCTTATCGGTTAGGAATGCGTCCTTGGATTGCTGTTGCTTATAGCGCTCCTGTAGCTGCTGCGACGGCGGTACTGTTAGTTTATTCTATCGGTCAAGGTTCTTTTTCTGATGGTTTACCGCTGGGGATTTCTGGCACATTTAACTTTATGTTAGTGCTGCAAGCAGAGCATAATGTTTTAATGCACCCCTTCCATATGCTGGGAGTAGCTGGTGTCTTTGGTGGCGCTCTTTTCTCAGCTATGCACGGTTCTCTGGTGACATCTTCTTTAGTACGTGAAACCACTGAAATTGAAAGCCAAAACCGGGGTTATCGCTTTGGACAAGAAGAAGAAACTTATAACATTGTAGCTGCTCACGGTTACTTTGGTCGTTTGATTTTCCAGTATGCTTCTTTTAACAACAGTCGCGCTTTACACTTTTTCTTAGGTGCATGGCCTGTTGTTGGCATCTGGTTTGCATCTTTAGCAGTAGCTTGTTTTGCTTTCAACCTGAATGGGTTTAATTTTAACCACTCGGTTTTAGATTCCCAGGGTAAAGTCCTAAATACTTGGGCTGATGTGATTAATCGCGCTAATTTAGGCATTGAAGCTATGCACGAACGTAACGTTCACAACTTCCCGTTAGATTTGGCTTCTACTGAGTCTAAACCTGTCAATTTAGTTGCTCCTAACATCGGCTAATTTGTAGCTAATTTGTATGTAAAAAAAAGCGTCTCCCGAATTGGGGTGCGCTTTTTTTTGTGAAAATTAACTGAAATGAAAATGACTAGAGTGTCATGCTTTCTAGTAATACCCACTGGCGATGGTTGATCATGATTTCGCTGACCAATTCAAACATTTGGCGACAGTGATTATCGGGTTGTAGGGGTAATTCTTCATTTTTTAAAACCACAGTCATTTTGATTTCTGTGTCTGTGGAGGTGGCTGTATCAAATACTACCTCTAAGGTGACTAATTGAGATATGGAAACTTGACCGATCGCCTCCCTAGCAATAAGTGAACTGGGGGTTTGATAAATCAGATCAAGGTTGCAAGATTCCATAATATCTATTAATATTTCTCTGGCATCTTCAATATTGATAGCAATCACAAAAAAAGCCGTATAACGAGCCATCGAAAAACTCCCGATAATTTCCAAGTTTAATTAATACCAATAAGCAGGTTACAGCCTGTTCAGAAATCATCTGATCACCTCTCAAAGTCCCTCTCCCTCTCTGGGATCCAGATTTAGGGTGAGGGCAATCGACTGGTGAACAAGCTGTAGTGCTATATTGACTAACTGTTTTTATGGTTCCCTGATAGAGATACTGGCATTTCTGGTACACAACCCTAGAGATGAGTCATTAAGCCGGGATTATTATAGCGCTTCGGGTGTGGCTTAGTAAAAACTCCCCACCAGATTTGCTAAAATTTTCGGATTTTGATTAACGAAACTGCCATAATATGCGATGACTGAATCAGATCTAGGGAGGTTGTCAATACAGAAATGGCGGGAAAACTAATTGTATTTGAAGGTATAGAAGGATGCGGTAAAACTACGCAAATACAGCAAATTCAGCCGTGGTTAGCCGATCGCCTGTCCTTAAACCATTCCCCCGGGGGGAAACTCCACCAACCGGGGGTTCAGGTGACGCGGGAACCCGGAGGAACCCAATTAGGTCAGCATTTGCGGGATTTACTGCTTCACCATGAGATCAACGAACCTCTGAGCGATCGCAGTGAGTTATTATTATATGCCGCAGACCGCGCACAACATATCGAAACTCTGATTAAACCTCTGTTAGACCAGGGGACGATGATTTTATGCGATCGCTTTACCGACTCTACCCTAGCTTATCAGGGATATGGTCGGGGACTCGATTTACAGCAAATTCACCAAATTAACCAGATCGCGACTGGGGGTCTTGTCCCGGATTTGACTCTGTGGTTAAATGTTCCTGTAGAAGCAGGACTCACCCGGATTAAGGCTAGAAAAAAAGCCGATCGCATTGAACAGGCTGATCTAGAATTTCACTATCGCGTTGCTGAGGGATTTGCGACTCTAGCCAAAATGTATCCCCAGCGCATTGTCCCTATTGATGGAAATGGCGATCGCGATCGTGTGACTCAACAAATCCAAAATATACTCAATCAAAAACTCCTAGAATGGGGGTTAATCTCAAATAATGATGGATGCCTTTAGCGATTTAATTGGACAGGCTCAAGCTGTCGAACTTCTCAGCCGAGTAATTGCCCAAAATCGGATCGCTCCGGCTTATTTATTCGTCGGAATACCCGGAGTAGGTCGTAGTTTAGCAGCTCGATTTTTTATCGAATTATTATTACAGCCGACTCGCAAAAATCTCGTAAATTCATCCGAGGAGGACGCACATAAACAATCTATTAAACATCGAGTTGAGATGAGAAATCATCCTGATTTACTTTGGGTAGAACCCACCTATTTGCACCAAGGAAAATTGCTCTCAGCAGTCGAAGCCGCCGCCGCTGGTCTCAAACGTCGCGCACCGCCACAAATTCGCCTGGAACAGGTGCGAGAAATTAGTCAGTTTGTCAGCCGTCCGGCTTTGGAGTCTCTGCGGTCTGTCGTGGTTTTAGAGGCGGCGGAAACTATGGCTGAGGGAGCGGCTAATGGTTTATTAAAAACCCTAGAAGAACCGGGTAAATCCGTGTTAATTTTAATTGCTCCCAGCGTGGATTCTTTGCTATCAACCTTGGTCTCTCGCTGTGCAAAAATCCCCTTTTTTCGGCTATCAAATACTGATATAATTCAGATATTAAATCAAACCGGCTATGGTGAAATTTGCCGTCATCCTGACATCATAGCAATGGCCCAAGGGAGTCCCGGACAAGCGATCGCCTGTTGGGAACAATTACAAACTATTTCACCCGAACTATTAGCCAAAGTCAAAAAACCTCCCCAAAGTTTACGAGAATCTCTCGAATTAGCAGCAGAAATTAGCCGTTCTCTTGATACTCAGGCTCAGTTATGGTTAGTGGATTATCTGCAACATTCCTATTGGGAACAATACCATAATCATGGGGTTAATGGTAACAATAGCTTACCGCCAATTCCCGGATTACTTCACCAGTTAGAACAAGCTAAAAAACATCTGCTGGCTTACGTTCAACCTCGGTTAGTCTGGGAGTGTACCCTAATGGCGATCGCTAAGATTTAACCCTAGTTTAACCCAGTCATAACCAGTTATTAATGATTATACAAGACCTCCTAAAATACTTTTGAGGTCATCAAAAATACCGATCGCCGCATTTAAACCCGTGCTAGTAGTATCTGCTGCATCAACCATAGTATCTTTAGTCGTCACCACCGTATCACTGGTTTGGTCGATGATATTACTAATTTGTTCCATCATATCCTTTAAACGGTTAGCAGCATCTAACAACTCATCAATTTTACCCTGTTGAGATTCCGTAATTTCATTAATTGTATCTTCAGCAGTTTTTTCCGCTAATTCCTGTAAGTTTTGTACCTTGTCTGTTACCTGATCAACAATTTCATTAATCTGTTGCGTAAAGTCGCTCACAGCATCTTTCAGTTCAGGAATAGTCTCCCCGATAAAAGTTTCAAAATCGCTACTCCGTTCCTCAATTTCTGACTGGTGAGTTTCGATATCGCTTTTCACATCTTCAGCTATAAACTCTTGAGTTTTCGATAAGTTTTGTTCCTGTTCTGTACTCAGTTCCCCCGCCTTTTCCTTGAGGGAAATAAACGATTCTCCCACCTGGTTAATCACCTCAACTAACTCTGGCGTAACAGCTTCAACTCGGTTATAAAAATCCGATAAAGCCGTTTGAGTCTCTTCTAATTCTTGATTGATTTCTTCCTGTCCGGCTTCAATTTTTGACCGTAATTCCCCAAGTTGATTAGTAACCGCTTCCCGTTCCGCCGCCAACTCTTCCCTCCCCGTCGCTATTTTTTCCAACAGTTCCTCAGCGCGTTCTTGTAGGCTTGACCAGTCAGTTTCCACTTCTTCCGTTATGGCTTCTAACTGTTGGCGAGAATTATCAATATGGTCTTCTTCCAAGTCAATTTTTTCTAAAAATTGAGTCATTTTTAAAACCACTTCATTCGCTGCTTGTTCTAAAGTCATTTCTAACTCCTGATTTCCATAATCTCAAATTTGGGTAATTTCCATCTATCTAGGGTTACTTAACCAAAAGAAACCCCAACTTTACTCGCTAAACTTCGCACCGAGTCTACTAAAAGTTCCATAGGTTGAATAAAGTCCTCTAACTGTTCAATCAGGGGACTAATTACCTGTCTATGACTAGCCGCATCATCTTTAGCACCCCTGAGTTTATCCATCATGTTGTCAAGGGTTTCTCTCACCTCAGACACCGCAGAATCAGTCAAATCTTTTAACTCCGTTTCGATTGTCTCCTGTAACTCATCCAGTAATTCATCAATTTTTGACTCAATAATATCACTGGTAATTTCACCGATTTTCGTTTCAAATTGTCCCTGAATTTCCGTAAAACTATTACCCATTTCTTCCAGGCGATCGCTCACCTCATCCTCAGCCTCATTCACCTGATCATTTAACTCTTCTACCTGTTCCTGAGCGCTATTTTTTGCCGCCTCAATTTTATCTCGCAAAACTTGAACAGCATCACTCAGGTTTTCTTGAGCATCCAGAAGTCGCTGTTGACCCTCCTGCAACTTTTCCTGTAATTCAGTCAGGCTATTTTGTGCTTCTTCTCCCGCATTATTAATCTCATCATTACCCGACTCTAACTCCTCTTTCAGAGCAATTAATTTTTCCTGAGCCGTCTGCATTTCCGAGCTTAATTGTTGTTGAGCCTCACCGATTATTTCTTGCCAAGTTTCCGCAATATTATTAGTTTCCTCCACCTCACTTTCTACTTCCGTTTGTTGTTCCCCAACCTCCTGCTGAAATTCATTTAAAGCATCAGCTATTTGCTCCATCAAAGCCTCAATCAAACCCTGTTTTTCTTCAACATTAGACTCTAGGACACGCACCGCATCTTTAATTTCTGTAGCTCCCCCAATTAAACTATTTAATTTATCCGGTGCTACCGAAGACATTTGAGCCAAAGAATTATAAACTTCTTCCATTGTCACTTCCCCTTAATATCTGAATAAGTACAAGCAGCATTCAACCGTCAAACTCAAGATAAAATGCCTCCCAAACTCAAAACTTGTTTGATAGTTCCGGTGGCTACCTTAGCCGCTACAATTTGCGGCAAAATCGGAGTCAGTGATGAAGTAACCGTCGCTCCCACTTTCATCATCACCATATTTTCTCCTACCTCTTGAATCATATCTGAGACCACATCATCAATAGCATCTTTAAAGGAATCCTCTAAATTGTCCTTGAGGGAGTCCTCAGCATAATCTTTGACATTCTCAAAAATTGCGCTTCCCCTTTCTTGAAGATTATCGGCTACTTCAGCCGCTTGGCTACCTAGGGTGTTATATACATCAGTCAAAACCCCCTTAAAATTACTAAAATTATCCGTGATTTCCGATAACTTATCCTGAGCCAAAACTTGGCTAAAGTCTCCCAATAATGATTCTAACGAGTCCCTATGAGTATCGGATATTTCAGTAACTAAACCCTCAAAATCTCCTTCTGTTTCTTCCTGAGTCGTTGTCACTCTTTCCTCAAGATCTGATATCGCATCACCCAAAGTTTCAAACACCCCTATAGTGGTTTCCATGGCTTGATTTATCGCTTCTGTTAGTTGCTCGAAGCTGTCTTTGAGTTCCTCAAATGTGGATTTGGTTTCATCCATACCCCCATCCATTTCAGCTAGATCATTATCTAACTCCGATTCAAATGTGCTGTAATTTTCTTCGATATTAGCTGAGGTTTCATCTAGGCTACCTTCAGCATCAGAAATACTTTGTAGGAGTTCTTCTAAGGCGGAAATTAACTCCTCTTGAGCCGAGGTAACATTAGACTCTTCAGTTTCTAAGGTTTCCACCAAATTAGAAAATGAGGTTTCCACAACTTCTGGGGTTTCTTCCAGGTCGTCACTCTCCCCTTCAAATTGTTCACAGAGTTGATCAAGTTGATCATAGGCTTGATCTAAGACATTTAACAAGTTGGTTAAATTCTCAGCCGATTCTTCTAATGATTGACCAAAATCTTCAGCGATCGCCATCGTCTTAACTCCCTCAAATTAACCTAATAAATCTCTAACTCTTGACAACACATCTAAAACTGGTCGCACCGCGTCCACCACATCATTAATGTTATCGATAATATCCCCCAATTGTCCCTCTAACATTTCCTCGGATTTCTCCCCCGCTTCTCCCAAAGCACTGAGAGCCTCACTCAGAGATTCTGCACTTCCTAAAAGCTGACTTTTCGCCTCATCAACAAATTTATTAGTTATCGTATTGATAGCATCTTCGGAAGCCGTATCTAAGGCATTTTCCATCTCGGATGTCTGGTTACTGCTTTCCGATCGCAATGTCTCAAAATCCGAGGCAATTTGTTCGATTTTTGTCTGAATTTCACCTTGTAAAGCCTCGAATTGCTCAAAAAGGCTGTTTTTCTGACTATTAAAACCCTCCTGCAATTGTTCGATTTTATTGCGAAATCCCTCCACATTAGACTTAGCAGTTTCACTTTGGGTCTGGGTTTCCGCCTCTGATGTTTGCACCTGTTGGGAAAGTTCCAATAACCCCGAATTGGTTGACTCCGCCTCCGACTCTAAATCTGATAATATCTCGGCGGCGTGGCTTTTTAACTCATCTAACTTAGCTTTAATCTCCGTTAAAGTAGATTCGACTTTTTCATCAACTTGGGTAATTTTTTCCTGGAGACTGGTTAGGTTTTCTTTCGCCGTTTCTAGTTCACTCTCTATGGCTTCGTCGGTGCTGTTGAGAGCAGCGAGCATCGTTTCAAATTGAGCCTTCGCGGTGTCGCCAGCGACGGTTAAGTTATTATCGATCGCTGTCAGAAACTGCTCAACCTGAGTTACACTGATCATGGCTCGATCTACTTCCTCAGATAAGGCTTGGGTTCTCGCCTCATTCTGTTCGATTAAATCTTCAATGGTTGCAATATCTGCCATACTAACGTCCTGCCAATTTAATGATGGGGATGGGTTGAGAAAATTGCCGTGCTTTTATTATATGCTAACTCACACTGAGATGCCCACAATTACGTTACAATTTTTTATATAAATCAGGGCGGGTTTGTTTCATTACCATATTTATCGAGTTTTGGGCGAAAAATTTAGGTTTTTTTTAGAATTGACGAGGCAGGCAAAATCGATCATAATATATTCAGATAACTTAACTTAATCAGGGAGTGGACACCCTATATGGTGCATAACCCCCTCCAAATTATTATAATAGTTGATTGGATGAGTCGATATGTCTGAATCTAACCTAAACAAATGTGCTGTCATTAAATTGTGTATTCCCGGTGATAAACAACCAGATCATCCTGTGTTTCAGTATGATTTATCGACGGCTAAAGAAGTTGTTTTGGGTCGTGGTAAAGATGCTCAGATTGTAGTTGATTCTCTGCAATATACAATGGTATCGCGGTATCACGCTAAAATTAAGCCAGTATTAGAAGGTTCTGTGGAACTGTGGGAAATTGAGGATCTTAATAGTGTCAATGGCACTTTTATTAATGGTGCGCGTATGGCGGTAAATCATCCCCTCGAAGCAGGCGATCGCATTAAACTTAGTGAGGATGGACCCGAATTTGTCTTTGAATATCAAACCAAGCCTCAGCCGCCAACTTCTGATAATTCTCTCCCACCCATTGCGGAACCGATAATTGAGTCGGAACCTGAACCGATAATTGAGTCGGAACCTGAACCCATAATTGAGTTGGAACCTGAACCGATAATTGAGTTGGAACCTGAACCGATAATTGAGTTGGAACCTGAACCGATAATTG
>NZ_JARPLC010000019.1:0-2357 GCF_032350395.1 Limnospira sp. PMC 289.06 | reverse complement strand
AGTCGGAACCTGAACCGATAATTGAGTCGGAACCCGAACCTGTAGCTGAGTCAGAAGGGGAAGAGCAAAAGAGTCAGAGTAAGATTTTCGGGATAGAAGCAGGGGAAATATCAGCGCCTGGTCGAAGTTTGTGGACTCTGAACCCAGAAGCGGATATCCGCACTTTAGGGGGACATTCTAACTCAGTGCGATCGGTTTCTTTCAGTGGAGATGGTAAAATGTTAGCGAGTGCGAGTGCTGACAAAACCATTAAACTTTGGAACCTCAGTAATGGAGAAGAGATCCGCACATTTGAGGGACATAAATCAGGAGTTAATGCAGTTGCTTTTAGTCCCGACGGTCAAATTATAGCCAGTGGTAGCCAAGATAAAACCATCAAACTTTGGGATATTAATACAGGAGAAGAAATCCAATCATTGGCGGGTCATAAAATGGCAGTTAATGCTATTACTTTTGCGCCGAATGGTGAAATTATCGCCAGTGGTGGTGGGGATAAAATCGTGAAATTATGGAACCGAGAAACTGGTTTAGAAACCCTAAATTTATCAGGACATAGACTAGCTATAACTGCTTTAGCAATCAGTCCGAATAGTGAAATTATCGCCAGTGGAAGTGGAGATAAAACCATTAAACTATGGCGGGTAACAACAGGGGAGGAAATCTTGACTATTGGGGGTGCAAAAACGGCGATTAATGCTCTGATGTTTAGTCCCGATGGTAAAATTTTAATTGCTGGGATTGATGATAAGACGGTGAAAGTGTGGCAATGGGAAACCGAGACAGAAATCCGCACAATTTCGGGTTATAATTGGCAAGTGGGAGCGATCGCCATTAGTCCTGATGGTCAAAATCTAGCCAGTGGTAGTGAAGACAATCAGATCAAAATTTGGTGTATCTAAGATTTACAAAATGTTAAAAAATTATCCCAATCCAGGGAATATCTACTAAAATAGAGTAGGGAGTCCCAGTATAATAGCGGGCAGATTTATGGCTGAACTAACCTTAGAGTGGGTAGAAGAGGGAAGGTTGAATAGCACCAGCATTCGAGCCAACCAACCCAGCAAACATCCGGGAGTTTTCCGTATAGGTAGAGATGGGAGTCGCTGTGATTTAGTGTGCGTAGATCAGACGGTATCTGGTTTACATATCGAAATTTTTTTTAGTCCAGAGAATCACCAATTTTATCTACGATCGCTGCGGGAAAGTAACCCGCCAATTGTAGATGGTAAATTGCTACCTGTGGGTGAGGAACCCCTAAATAATGGCAGTCATATTCAGTTAGGAAATATAGATTTTAAAGTCACAGCGATCGCCGCTGGAACCCAGCCAGTGTCGGGAGGGTTAGAACTACCGCCACCACCACCGGAACCGCCGCCACCGCCGCCAGTTTCTCCGGTTAAGAAAGCATTACCCTGGTTGGGTGGAATAGTATTAATGATCGGCTTAGGATGGGGCGGCTTTTGGGTGTATAAATGGCAGGCTGCTGCACCGATCAGAAATGCGATCGCGGAGGCGGAACAAGCACGAAAACAGGGAGAAAGTTATCATCAACAGGGTAATATGGTAGCATCCCAGGAGTCTTATGAGACTTGTAAAACGGCATTAACCATAGAACCGACAACTACCGGGATGACACCTGTATTAAAATCCGAGTTAACAAGACTGTTAAAAAGTTGTGAGGATGGTCATGCTGCGGTGTTAATGAAACAGGCGAATAGTTTAGCGGAAGCGGGTTCTTGGCGGGGTGCGATCGATATGGCTTTACAGGTTCCCGAAAATACTTCTTCCTACTCGGAAGCGCAAAATTTCTTTAAGCAAGCATCTCAACGGATGGAGGAATTAGCGCAGGAACAATATCGCCAAGGTAATTATCAGCAGGCGGTAAAAATTGCTGAAGCTATCCCCGAAACGAGTCCGAACGCCGCGAGAGTTAAGCAAGAACTTTCCCAATGGGAACAGGAGTGGAATCGGAATGAGAATCACCTAGAAAATGCGAGACAGTCGTTGAATAGAGAGGCTTGGAGGGAGGCGATCGCCGAAACCGAAAGGGTAGCATTATTGGGGGAATCACCGCGACAAGATAGCGAATATTGGAAACAAAAAGTGCAACCAATTATCGATCGCGCTAATGATCAGAAACGGGAGGAAGAAAGACGCATTGCGGAACAACAGCGCCAAGAAAGGCTGAATGCGGAAGCAGCAGAAGCGAGGAGACTAGCGGAAGCCGCCAAGCGAGAAGCAGAAGCCGCCAAGCGAGAAGCAGAAGCCGCCAAACAAGAAGCGCAACGACAAACCAATCAGCCACAGCCACAGCCACAGCCACAGCCACAGCCACAGCCACAGCCACAGCCACAGCC
>NZ_JARPLC010000018.1:0-55767 GCF_032350395.1 Limnospira sp. PMC 289.06 | reverse complement strand
ACTATTCATCCCCTCCCTGCAAGCGAGGAAGGGGAATTCCGCAACATTTTGTTAAAATAACTAATCCACTATACTCGGATAATCTCGATGGCACAGACTCTACTTTTTAATGCACTGCGTCAAGCCACTGACGAAGAAATGGCTCGCGATCCTGCTGTATTGGTTCTAGGGGAAGATGTAGGTCACTATGGTGGTTCCTACAAAGTGACCAAAGACTTGCATAAGAAATATGGGGATCTGCGAGTTCTCGATACCCCCATTGCAGAAAATAGTTTTACAGGGATGGCCGTTGGTGCGGCTATGACCGGACTGCGACCCATCATCGAAGGGATGAACATGGGATTCCTGCTGCTCGCTTTCAACCAAATTGCTAATAATGGTGGAATGCTGCGCTACACTTCCGGGGGTAACTTTAAAATGCCTTTGGTAATTCGTGGACCCGGCGGGGTGGGTCGTCAATTGGGAGCGGAACACTCTCAACGCCTAGAGTCCTATTTCCAAGCGGTTCCCGGTCTCAAAATTGTCGCCTGTTCCACTCCCTATAATGCTAAGGGTCTGCTCAAGTCCGCAATTCGGGATGATAACCCGGTTTTGTTCTTTGAGCACGTGCTGCTGTATAACCTCAAGGAAGATCTACCGGAAGAGGAATATTTGGTTCCTCTTGACCAGGCGGACATTGTGCGATCGGGTAAGGATGTGACGATTCTTACCTACTCTCGGATGCGACATCATGTGATGCAGGCAGTCCCGGCTATGGTGAAACAGGGTTTTGACCCGGAAGTGATTGATTTAATTTCCCTCAAGCCTTTAGACCTGAATACCATTGGCGAGTCGATTCGGAAAACTCACCGCGTGATTATTGTGGAAGAGTGCATGAAAACCGGGGGAATTGGGGCGGAACTGACTGCCTCGATTAATGATAATTTCTTTGATGAACTTGATGCTCCTGTGTTGCGACTTTCCTCCCAGGATATCCCTACGCCCTATAATGGGATGTTGGAAAGGTTGACTATTGTACAGCCGGAACAGATTCTCGAAGCGGTTCAGAATATGTTATCCCATCAGGTGTAGCTCCATGGGTTCCGCGTCTGGACTTCTGGGTTGGGTTGGGTGCAGTTCCATAGCTTTCCTGGTAGTTCGACGTGGGATCAGGTTTTAATGGTAAAATGAGTCGTTAATCTTTCCCGATTTTGAATTCAGTATGCGAAAACAGCGATCGCTCCTTTTCCTGATCTTGCTCCTGGTTATCACTTCCCTGATTATCTTGGTCCGGGTTCCTATTCGCCTGGGACTAGACTTGCGGGGTGGTTCTCAACTCACGATTCAGTTGCAAACCTCTGATGAGGTGCCACGCATTGATGAGCGGGTTTTGGAGGGAGTTCAGAGTGTCATCGAAAACCGTGTAAACGGCTTGGGTGTTTCGGAAGCTGTCGTGCAAACTGTAGGAGAGGATCAGATTCTGGTGCAACTCCCTGGTGTCAGTGACCCAGAACAAGCGGAACGGGTTCTGGGAGGGACTGCTCAGTTGGATTTCCGGGAACAAAGACCGGGGACGGAGGGAGAGCTGTTTGCAGAAATACAGGTGAATCGAGCATTAGATGCTGAGTTAAGACAGGCGATCGCCACCGGAGACGATGCTAGACTCGAAGAACTCCTCCAACAACTCAATGAAAGTAATCAGGCGATCGCCTCGTTATATCAAGAACCTATAATTCGCGGTCAGCAGCTACAGGATGCCTTCCCACAACCTACTCAGGGCGGCAATGGTTGGGAAATTGTCCTGCGCTTTAATAATGAAGGTGGCCGAAATTTTGCCGAACTGACCAAAAATTTGGCAGGGACAGGACGCACTATTGGCATCTTTTTAGATGACAGTCTGTTAAGTTCTCCCACCGTTTCCGTGGAATTTGCCGATACCGGAATTACCGGGGGAAGTGCCGTAATTACAGGCAATTTTACCGCCGCCGAAGCTAACGATCTCGCCGTACAACTGCGAGGGGGAGCCCTTCCGGTTCCGGTGGAAATTGTCGAAAACCGCACCGTTGGCGCAACTCTGGGACGTGATAGCATTCAGCGCAGCATTTATGCCGGCAGTGGTGGCCTGATTTTGGTGCTAATTTTTATGGTGGCTTATTATCGCCTACCAGGGGCGATCGCTGATGTCGCTTTGGTGGTTTACGCCTTATTTACCCTAGCCATTTTTGCCCTCTTGGGAGTTACCCTCACCCTACCCGGAATTGCTGGGTTTATCCTTAGTATCGGTATGGCTGTTGATGCTAACGTCCTGATTTTTGAACGCACCCGCGAAGAACTCCGGGCTGGAAAAACTCTCTATCGTTCCGTAGAATCTGGTTTTTATCGGGCTTTTGGCAGTATCCTGGATGGAAATGTTACCACTGGTATTGCTTGTGTGGCTCTGTTCTGGCTGGGAACTGGACTCGTCAAGGGATTTGCTCTGACTCTGGGCTTGGGGGTGGCAGTGAGTATGTTTACCGCTGTTACCTTTAGCCGCACTCTCATGTTTACGGTGATTAGTTTACCTGAGTTCCGCAAGCCTGAATTATTTTGTCCAAATATTCCCAAGACTAATTAGGTTTGATGGTTTTTCTTAACTCTTGTGTTGCTCCTAAATTGTGGCTTGATCTGGAACTATGACTTTTAGTGTGACAAAACGGCGATCGCTTTGGTGGATAATTTCGGCGGCGGTTATCCTCACCGGAATAGTGGGGATGTTACTTTCCTGGACTAATCCTGATATTGGCGCACCAATACGCCCAGGACTCGACTTTGTGGGAGGAACTCGCCTCCAGTTGGAACTTGATTGCACTGTTGCTGGTAATTGCGATGGCCCCATTGAGATTAATCAGGTGCGGGAAGTTTTGCAGGCTCAGGACTTGGGTAGCAGTTCCATTCAACTTTTGGATAAAGACCCCATTCAACGCGATCGCCAAATTGTTTCCGTTCGTACTAAAAACCTCAATGTTGATGAACGAACTCAGCTAGAAGCAGCCTTACGAGAGGCGATCGGAGTTTTTGACCCCCTCGCTACCCAAATCGACACAGTAGGACCAACTCTCGGCCGTCAAATCTTTACTTCTGGACTCAAAGCCTTACTGGTCGCCTTTGCTGGAATTACCCTCTATCTAACTTTCCGGTTCCAGTTTGACTATGCAGTATTTGCATTTGTCGCCCTATTCCATGATGTTATTCTGACTATGGGGGTATTCTCCATTTTCGGTCTCGTTTTTGGCTTAGAAGCCGATACCCTCTTTTTAGTAGCCCTCTTGACAATTATCGGGTTTTCTGTTAATGACACCGTGGTAATTTACGATCGCATCCGGGAAATCTTGAAACAAATGCCTGATGCTTCTACCGGGGAAGTGGTGGATAATGCCGTTAATCAGACCTTGGCGCGATCTATCAATACCACAGTTACCACCATACTACCCCTGTTTTGTATTTTCCTGTTTGGCGGGGAAACTCTCAAATATTTCGCCCTCACCCTGATTATAGGCTTTATTGCAGGTTCCTACTCTAGTATTTTTATTGCTAGTACCCTCCTGGGTTGGTGGCGCGATCGCCAAGCCTCTAAATCAACCATTGTCCCTAATGATGAACCTCAGCCAGTGTCCAGGGAAAAATAAATAATTACAGTCCCATGTCCTATCCTGAACCCTCATTAGATGATCCAGTCCTGAAAAATCAAATGAAACGACTCCACGAGTTGATAGTTTGGAGTCGCTGGCTGGTGATTATCCTATTATGGTTAGTTATTGGCTCACTGAGTTTGTGGGGAATGCGATCGGACATTTCCCTACTCATGGAACATTTTACCTGGGCTACAGTCCGCCATGGCCTATTTCATAATCGCCTATCTGCGATCGGTTTAGGTATATGCTTAGGAATGACTACCAGCACCTTACTTTGGCAAAGTCGCAACATTCTCATCGGTTTCCCCCCCAGTTATCGCCAACGCCTAGAAAGACAAGTCCTCAAAATTCGCCAACAGGGTTCAACTCATCCTCTGTGGCGGTGGGTAATTAATAATTATTAATAATTAGCCCCAATAACTCAGCAGATCAACTACCACCACAAGACTCTCTGAGAATTATTTGCCATCAGTTTGTATAAATTATTACAATTAACCATTTTTGTCAAGTTATGCTTCAGTTAGTTAAGAGATTTGTAAATCATGTGAAATCTTGTGTAATTTGATGGTTGATAGGGTGAGTTTGAGTTATGGTTAACAGTATAAAGAAAAAATAAAGGCGGCCACCACAAATTTAAAATTAGTGTGAACAGGCTGCATATCTAAGACGCTCACCCACTCCCGGTTTTGGGGAGAAAATGAACAAACCATAAGGAGGTCTTATGACTCCAACAATGCTCCGTCAACTTTGGTCTTTAGTTGAAAATACCCAACCTTCACAGTTAGTAAGCCTGGATGATGATAGCCTGGTTCAGTGCTTGATAGGTCGCCTAAAGAGTCAGTCAGGCATCAATGGTCATGATTGGGATATGTTGGATGAGTATATCAACTCTCGTATATCTCTAATTCGTGACCTAGCCGAGGCTCGTCTGTCTGGAGAATCAATGGCTTAATATTCGATTAGGGACGGAGTATGGTGTGCGATCGCTCTATATATTACCCCCCCACAATTTCCCCGAAGATCGCGATATATAGCCAATTTATGTCAAACTCCCTTGAAATTGTCCACGAACGATATCGCCAAATTAAGGTAAGTTTATGAAAATTGTCAACTCCCTTCTCAGGCTGTTGTAAGATAGTCCTGTCCTCGGGTTGCCAATTAATTGGGCTCTCCCTCTTCTCCTAAGTCTCCCTGATAGGTGCAAACCTTAATAGTGGGTGGCTTAGTGGCGATATGTAAACCGATTCAAAGACAATTCAAAAACTATGGGTAAACGAGGTTTTCTATTATTGGTAAGTTGCTTGTCAGCCTTATCACTCACAGCTTGTGAACCCGGAGGATCTCCAGGTTCTGACGGACTAGCCGCCGGAGGCAGCGGTCAAAGTCGCCTAAATGTTGTCAAAAACCGAGGAGTCCTCATTTGTGGGGTAGATGGTGGTATTCCTGGCTTCAGTTTTGTTGATCAGAGTGGCGAATACTCTGGCTTAGATGTAGATGTCTGTAAAGCCGTAGCAGCAGCCTTATTTGATGACCCTAATGCAGTTCAGTATCGGAACTTAGATTCCACAGAACGTTTTGAAGCCATGAGAGCCGGGGAAGTAGATATGCTTTCGCGCAATACTACCTGGACTCTCAGCCGTGATACATCTGTAGGGATGGAATTTGCCCCTACCACATTCCATGATGGTCAGGGTATGATGGTTCGCGCAGATAGTGGAATTACCAGCTTAGAAGATTTTCAGGATCGCGCCGTCTGTGTAGAAGCGGGAACTACCACCGAACTTAATCTTACTGATAATATGCGCGAACGGGGTATCACCTTTGAGACCGTGACATTCCAACAGGCTGACCCCGCCTATGCGGCTTATGCTGAGGGTCGTTGTGAAGGTATGACCTCTGATAAATCTCAACTCCTCGCTCGTCGCAGCACCCTTCCCAACCCCAATGATCATATTATCCTGGATGTTACTATGTCTAAGGAACCCCTCGGACCTGTAACCCTCAATAATGACTCAGCTTGGTTTGATACCGTCAAATGGGTGACATTTGCTTTGTTTGAAGCCGAAGAACTAGGAATTACTCAAGCTAATGTCGAAGAAATTGCCCAAACTAGCGAGAATCCTACCATTCGCCGTTTTCTTGGCGTGGAAGGGGATTTAGGTACAGGAATGGGTTTAACTAATGATTTTGCTGCTAGGGTGATTAGGCACGTCGGAAACTATGCGGAAGTTTACGATCGCAATTTAGGTGCAGGTTCCCAGTTTAATCTTCCTCGCAATGAAAATGAGCTATGGACTAATGGGGGTTTACTCTTTTCTCCACCATTCCGTTAATGACAAAAATTAGGTGAAGGGTAGGATCTTATTAGTTGAGGCGGTTTTTTCGACTACCAAAACTGATCCACCTTTCATCTATCATGGTCAAGCTGAATAACATCACAGCAGCTTATGGGGACATATCAAGATGAAATTTGTGGATGAGTATCGGGATTTGGAATTGTCCCAAAAATACGCTCAGGCGATCGCATCTATTACTAGCCAACCCTGGACAATCATGGAAATTTGTGGGGGACAAACCCACTCCATTGTTAAATATGGCATTGACAAGTTATTACCTGAACAAATTACTTTAATTCATGGCCCTGGATGTCCCGTCTGTGTGACTCCCATTCACATGATTGATCGCGCTGTTGAAATAGCCACCCTTCCTAATACTATTCTCTGTTCCTTTGGGGATATGTTACGAGTCCCTGGAACCGAAAAAGACTTGCTTTCAGTTAAGGCTATGGGGGGAGATATTCGCATCGTTTATTCCCCTTTAGATAGTTTAAAAATTGCTCAGAATAACCCCGACAAACAGGTGGTATTTTTGGCGGTCGGCTTTGAAACTACAGCACCCGCTACAGCTATGGCGGTTTATCAAGCCAAAGAACTCTCAATTGAGAATTTTTCGATGCTGGTTTCTCATGTGTTAGTTCCTCCGGCGATCGCGGCTATTTTATCTAGTTATAACTGTCTAGTACAGGGGTTTTTAGCGGCTGGTCATGTTTGCACAGTGATGGGATACACTGAATATGAGCCGATTGTAAAAAAATATAATATTCCCATTGTTGTGACTGGTTTTGAACCTGTAGATATTCTTCAGGGGATTTATCTATGTATTAAACAGCTAGAAGAGGGACAAGCTACATTAGAAAATCAATACACTCGTTCGGTACAAAGAGAGGGAAATAAGACGGCACAAACCATTATATCACAAGTATTTGAAGTAGTCAATCGTCAATGGCGCGGCATAGGAGAAATTTCCGAAAGTGGTTTAGGGTTGCGATCGCCCTACGCGGAATTTGACGCAGAAAATCGGTTTAATTTGTCACCGCCACAACCGGATAATTATAGCGAATGTATCAGCGGTGAAATTATGCAGGGAATCAAAAAACCCCATCAGTGTCCCGCCTTTGGAAGCCGCTGTAAACCAGAACATCCCCTCGGTGCGCCCATGGTTTCTTCGGAAGGCGCTTGCGCCGCCTATTATCGTTACCGCCACCAGGGAGAAACCGAGTTATTACAGTAGGGTGCGTCAGACACCAGAAACCATCAGAAAAACCCGATAATTTATTTCTGACGCACCAGAATACTTGTTCGGAAATAGCTTAAAATATTACCCTCACCCTAAATCAGAATTAATTAATAATTAATAATTAATAATTAATAATTAATTATTGTAGGGGCGGGTTCTGCTGTCAATTCTCAATTCCCCACGACGATATTAATAAACCCGCCCTACCCCACGGGGGAATTACTTGGAAAGGTATTAGATTATTAGACCAATTATATAGTAGGGTGCGTCAGACAGGGAAAACCAGGAGAAAAACCCGATAATTGATGACTGACGCACCAGACCAATTATAAAGTGAGGATTAAAATTTTAATTGATAGGTAAAATGTCTATCAGGTGTTCCCCTGGAAATAAGTCAATTCCTAAAGCTGATTTGATTAAATATAGCAGCAGAAATATGATAGCACTAATCATCAGGTTTAAGCCGATGAGCAATAAGGAAGCGGCTATGATATTAGCAATTTTATGGGCTTGGGTAAAGAAAGGCGATCGCTTTTTTTGTCGGCGTTCCTTACCCACGAAAACCACCACATAAAACCGATCTATAATCAAATCGACAGTAAATCTCAGATCGACAATTTTCGAGGAAGGTTGGGGTATAGCTGCATCTAAAGTTTGCCGAATTTCTGCCAGTTGTTGGGGGTTAAAACTTGCCAAAACTTCGGGAGTCATTTTTTGTAAATATTCATCAGCATTTGGGGGTTGAATCCGAGGTAAATTTCTCGGATATTGTTGAGATTTCCTGTTCATATTAAATCATCCAACCTAAGCGAAAAATTACCGAACCGACTATGAAAGCGACCCCCGGGATACCCAGTAGTATATAAAAAAGGCGATCGTCATTTAAACCCACCGTAGATAGGATAGTGCGACCCCATGCTAAAGCCATAATTAGCAGTATAGAAAAAGCCCATAATCCCATTAAAATCATCGCCCAAAGGGGTGCATTTTGGAATGGTAAATCTGGCAGCCACACCGTTGGCCATGTCTTGAGAATAGTGCCAATAAACATAATCAACACTAGCCAAGCATTCGCCAAAACAATAGCTTCTTCCCCGACCTTAGCCAAATGTAGGATAACCGCGAAAGTGATTAACCACACCAACCAGGGAACCTCAAACGCCGCCAGGAACCACCCAGCCACAGTATAGCCCAAAAATAAAGTGATAGTATAGATCCAAAATCGGGGATAGCTGTAAAATTTATCAGCCACAGTGTCTTTAACAGTTATCACGATATTGTATATTATACAAGAACATCTGAGCAACAGCAAATTTCAGCCAATTAATTAACCCATGGAAAGCAACCCCGACTTTAATTTAACCTGTCCTATTCCCATTGACAACTATCCCCAAGTTTTATTAGCCCACGGTGGTGGTGGACGATTAATGAATCAATTAATTGAGCAAATGTTTCGTCCCGCCTTCGGCACATCATCAGATATTCCCCATGATGCAACCACCCTGACTTTAACGGGCAAAAAAATCGCAATGACCACAGATTCTTATGTGGTTAATCCCCTATTTTTTCCAGGGGGAGATATCGGTTCAATGGCAATTTATGGAACTGTGAATGATTTAGCTATGGCGGGGGCGCGTCCTTTATATCTTAGCGTGGGATTTATCCTCGAAGAAGGACTACCCATGACCACTTTATGGCAAATCATTCAAAGGATGCAAATGGCAGCTAAAGGGGCTGATATTCAGATTGTTACCGGGGACACCAAAGTAGTAGATCGCGGCAAGGGAGATGGCATATTTATTAATACAGCAGGAATTGGAATTATTGAACATGAATTAAGGATTTGTCCTGAGTCTGTACAGCCAGGTGATATCATCTTAGTTAGTGGTGATTTAGGTCGTCATGGTATTGCTATTATGGCAGTGCGTGAAGGGTTGGAATTTGAAACCACAATTGAGAGTGATTCTGCACCAGTGGCTGACCTGGTTTTAGAATTATTAAATGCAGGGGTAGAAATTCACTGTTTGCGGGATTTAACTAGAGGTGGTTTAGCTAGTGCTTTACATGAAATAGCGACAGCCAGTAACTTACAAATGGAAATAGACGAGAATCAACTACCCATCCGGGAAGATGTCCAAGGAGCCTGTGAAATTCTGGGTTTTGACCCTATTTATGTAGCGAATGAAGGTCGTTTTGTGGCTTTTATACCTGCTAAGGATGTTGAAAAAACCTGCTCAATTTTAACTGCCAAAAATCCCCAAGCGTCTGTGATTGGTCAAGTTCAAGACAAAGCTGGGGGATTAGTGACTATGCGAAGTAAAATCGGATCGACTCGCATTGTTGACTTACTCAGTGGGGAACAACTACCCCGCATCTGTTAAGTTAAACTCTTTCATGGCTGGAATAAAGTTGGCGTTTTCATGGTTAGAACGACTGAGTTTAATCAATGCAAAACGCTGGATAGGTGTGAGTTTTTCCCACTGTTCTACAGAAATTTGTAAATGGGTTTCGGCGGCTTTATTTTGGACGGCTTCAGGAACTTGACTAGCATCTAACCAAGCTGGCTGTGAATCAACTGGCAAATCTTTTAGGGGTATATCTGTATATTTACTCGCGAAATCTTGCAGTAAATTACGATAGGTATTAATATCGTCTTGGGTTTCGGTTGGCTGTTGTACTAATTGTTGACGCACCGACAGGGGAAATTGATTCCAGTGGGCTAGTTTTAATTTAACCCCACAGGTATCGAGTTTGTAGCGAACCGCCATAGGAATACAGCGTAGAGAAGAGACAAAATCATCCTCAAATTTAAACAAGTGACTCATTATTTACCTATTAGAAGTTGACCTACAAAAAATTGACTTCTGCGCCAACAGATTGACTTTGGATAAAATCAGCTAACCACCGTCTAACGTGATAGGTAGCGCGACAATCATCTTCATTATAACGAACGATCGCATCTAATAAAGTGCGATCGCCTGTTTTTAACCATTCCTCATACCAACAAACACATTGCGCGCCATTAGCCTTAGCATCTCGCCACTCAAAACCCATCCAGCGTGCGATCGATTTTAAGGCGTAGCTTTCCACAGGTAATGTGACGGTTTCTACAATTTGATAATGAACATCAACTAAGCGTTTAATCAAAGGTCGCCACAAATAAGATGGAGTCTGATACAGTTTAGCCAAACGGCTAATAGTTTTGGCTTCATAGTCGCAAAAGTGGAAAATTGGCGCAATGGGATATCGCCACACGAGGGTTAAAAAATGCTCCCAGGCTATTTGTTCATCGGCGGTAGTTTCGGCTAATAAGGGATAGAATTTTTCCCTTTGCGATCGCCTATCAACTACCAACACACCATGAAGATAATCTAAGTTTAGATCCGGCTGTGCTTCAATATCAAAATATAGTTCTACAGGTGATTGTAACCAAAAGGGATCTGGCAGATATTTATGGCTGGTTTTTGTCGATAGTTTAACATTAATAATATCATCAATATTTTGCTTGAGAATGGCTTGATTTTTCCAAACAGATTCAGCTTGCCTAATTACTTGGACAGCGACACCATTATCAAACTCTGGATAAGTTTGGAGGATTTCGGGTTGAGTTTGTGCGAGAGACTCAACACTGGTCAAATTTAAACTATTAAGGCGAGTTTGACGAATGGGGGTAATTCCTGGTAATAAACAGATATTTTTTTGGGATTTAGCAATATCATGGCAGTTAGTATACCATTGACAGAGACTGCATTTTTGGCGACTGATAAAAATATCCGGTTCCTGAGCGTTTTTGATCAGAGTCAGATAATCCTGGACAATTTCCCGCATTTGAGGAAGTCGCTGTTTTAGGTCTACGGAATAAGCACCGCGATCGCGTAATAGTAGGATGACTTCTTCTGGCATTACCCCTTGAATAGCCGCCAATATTTCCCCATGAAATACGGCCACAATTTGATAATCAAGTTTGGGACGTTTTCCCAGGCGGATATCTTGGGGAATATACAGCCAATCACCAAACTGAGAAACTCCGGGTTTTTTGACTAATAAATCTGGGCGACTGAGATAAGTTACCTGTTCAGGAAGTTGGTCAAAAAAGGAGCGATCGCCATAATCCGCAGCCGGGGAGGAATGGCTATGATATAACAACACCCCACGGTAAATATAATCTACACCCTGCCGCATCAATTCTAGGGTAGCTTGCATTCCGGCTTCCCAGTCTTGTGGGGGATATTTAGGCTGTGAATAAATGCGATCGGCAATGATAGTTTTTCGATAGGAGACGCTATCAGCTATCAATTTACGGAGAAAATCGCTAATGGGTTCTTTTTGACTCTGATCGCCGTAGACATCCAAAAAGGCCCGTCGATCGCAACGTTGGTAAAATAGAAGCTGTTGATCTTCGATCAGCATTAATATTGGTGAGGATGGGCAAGGTAAATTTATGATTATAGGCTATGGTAGCACCAATTCCGATAGAGATGGGTTAGTTGTTGAAAATTCATGGTAAAAGTGGAACTACAGGCGATATCTGATAGAAATGAACAAGCGATTAGAAACCCACCGACAAAATTTTCCAGCTCTGGAGAATAAGGCATATTTTAACTATGGGGGACAGGGACCCTTGCCGCAAGTCTCGATGGATAAGATTATCAAATCCTATCAGTTTGTCCAGGAGTGTGGTCCTTTTTCCCAAAAGGTAAATAGTTGGGTTCAGCAGGAGTTAGGCTTAACACGGGAGGCGATCGCCTCTGAGTTAGGGGTACCTTCTGCCACTATTACCCTGACGGAAGATGTGACCGTAGGCTGTAATATTGCCCTATGGGGGATTGATTGGCAACGGGGAGATCATCTGTTAATCTCGGATTGTGAACATCCTGGGGTAGTGGCGACGGTAGGGGAATTGGTGCGGCGGTTTCAGATAGAGGTGTCTGTGTGTCCGCTGTTGGAGACTTTAAATGAGGGTGATCCGGTAGAGGCGATCGCATCTCGAATCAAATCCAACACTCGCCTGGTAGTAATTAGTCATATCTTATGGAATACAGGACAGGTTTTGCCTCTCACCGCGATTATGCAAGCCTGTAAAGCCGCTTCAGGAGGGGTTAGGGTATTGGTGGATGCGGCGCAGTCTGTGGGGGTTCTGCCGTTAAATTTAGGGGAATCTGGAGTAGATTTTTATGGTTTTACTGGTCATAAATGGTTATGTGGTCCAGAGGGTTTAGGGGGTTTATATGTCAGTCCTGATGCGGTATCAGATCTGAGTCCTACTTTTATCGGCTGGCGGGGTATTGAAGTTGACGAAAGGGGAACACCGACTAATTGGAAATCTGACGGAAGACGCTATGAAATAGCGACCTCAGCTTATCCTTTGATGGTGGGTTTACGAGAGGCGATCGCTATTCATCACCAATGGGGAACCGCCACCGAACGTTATCAACAAATCTGTAATCTTAGTCAATACCTATGGGAATGTTTATCAGAACTTCCCCAAATTGATTGTTTACGCACTTCTCCACCAGAATCGGGTTTAGTATCATTTAAAGTTACCCAAAGTCTCCCCCACCCCCAGATAGTCAAAGCCTTGGAATCGGAAAATATTTTAGTGCGAACTATCCTCGACCCTGACTGTATTCGCGCCTGTGTTCATTATTTCACTCAGCGATCAGAAATTGATGAACTGATTAGTTGTCTGGCTAAAATATCGGGTGGCGGCTAATTAGAAAGGCGATAGATCCTCATGTTTCAGCGGTATCAAGATGATAGACATACTCTATTTCATGGAGATGCAATTCAGATTTTATCTAGTCAAATTGCTGCTAATTCTGTGAATCTGATTTTTGTAGATCCTCCCTACAATATAGGGAAGAAATTTTCCAATTTTCATGACCAATGGAATTCTGAAGAAGATTATATCAATTGGTCATATCAATGGCTTGATGAATGTGTCAGGGTCTTGAAACCTAACGGAACATTATATGTAATGACTAGCACTCAATCTATGCCATACTTTGATATTTACTTGCGGCAAAAAATGTCAATTCTTAGTCGTATTGTCTGGCATTATGATAGTTCTGGAGTGCAAGCAAAGAAATATTTTGGGTCTATGTATGAACCGATACTTCATTGCGTGAAAGACCAGAAAAATTATATTTTCAATTCAGCGGATATTAAAGTGGAAGCCCAGACTGGCGCACAACGGAAATTAATTGATTATAGAAAACCAGTACCTACTCAATACAACAGCGAAAAAGTACCGGGTAATGTCTGGTATTTTCCCCGTGTAAGGTATCGCATGGCAGAATATGAAAATCATCCGGCACAGAAACCCGAATCATTGTTAGAAAGAATTATTCTAGCAAGTACGAATAAACATGATTTGGTACTTGATCCCTTTGCTGGCACTTTTACCACTGCGGCTGTAGCTAAACGCTTAGGACGATTTTCTCTGAGCATAGAATCTCAGGAAGAATATCTTAAAATTGGTCTAAGGCGGGTTTTAGGATGGCAAGAATACCAAGGAGAAAAGCTATTACCACCATCAAAAAATCAGACCAAAAAAAATACAAATTGTCCCCAAAATCAATTCATTCAACCGAGTATTTTTGATGCCGATACTACAGCATGACTTCACCTTAAAGATTATCGAAATTCTCAATTATCATTTTCCCAATCAGGGAGATAAAGTTTTGATAAATAGTGAGTTTTTGCCATATCTAAATATTAAAACAAAAGCGGCTAATCGAGGCTCTAAATCACGGGCTGGATTTGCTAATCACTATGCTATATATGTATTAGTTGAAGACTATCTCAATAATAAATTTCACATTATAGGTGGCTATGATGATTATGAAGGGGCTCAGTTTATTAATCTTTTACAGAGACAAAGACAACTTCCCTTTGGTAATAAACTACAAAATCATGCCCTGAATCATCGACTAAATCAGGAATTTAAAAAATACTTCCCCACTTTATCTTATGTACCGGTAATCAGGGATACAAAAACTAATAGATACTGGATAAATGAAAATCTGCTTCAGGTTGATATAAATGGTAATAAAATCAACATTGCTGAGGCAATTATAGATATTATAGATGCTTTTGTGATAGCCAGAAGACAGGCTTTTAGTCAGTTTATTATCTATTGTAAACAGATGATTGATATTCAGAAGCAAGAACCTTTAAAAGCCATTAAATTTATTCGCAGTTTGTTAAACAAGGATATAGATGCCAGAGTTTTTGAGATGGTCAGTTATGCGATTTTAAAACAGTATTACGGAGAACAAAAAATCTACTGGGGCTGGTCTCCTCATAGTCTAAATACTGAATATTTAATTTTGTATAAAACTGGTAGGACTAATGCGAATGATGGTGGTATAGATTTTGTGATGAAACCCCTAGGTAGATTCTTCCAAGTGACAGAAACTATTGATGCTGGTAAATATTTCTTAGATATTGATAAAGTACAGAGATACCCTATTACCTTTGTTGTGAAAACTGAACAGCCACCGGAGGAAGTTTTAGATCAAGTTAGGAAACAAGCTACAGCCAAATATAATATAAAAGCTATTGTTCAAAGATATTTAGAGTCTATAGAAGAAGTCATCAATATCCCCGAACTTATGCACCGTTTTGATGAAGTTTTAACACAAGGAAAAGCACCAGATGTAATTGAGGAAATAGTTATACAAAGTCGTATTGAGTTCAACCTGGAAACTGAGGAAAATGCTCTGATCGATTCTCAAGATGATGGGAGACTAATTTAATCAAGTGGCTGGGTGCAAACTGTGATCTAATGATGATTATTGCCTCCCATATCAAAATCTAAGATAACCATTCTGTTTGCTGCTGGAGACAGGCGATCGCTATGGTAGTTTCCACCTGGTCAAATTCTTGGTAAAAACGGCTAACACTCAGGAAAACTTCTGGTGTGGCTAGGATAATTAGTCGATCGCATAATCTTTGTAAAGAATTCACCAACTCCACAGGTGCGAGGGGAACACAAATCCAAATAGCGCCTGGTTGTTGCGATCGCAAAGCCTTAATCGCCGCCACCATAGTCATACCCGTAGCAATACCATCATCAACTACTATAATTAAATTATCCTTAACCGAATTATAAGGACAATAGGCGGCGAATTCCTGCCATTGATTATAGGCTTTTTCTTGTGCGTCACGCAGAATAGAATGGCTTTCCCAAAACTGGCTAGGACGACGGTTAGACCAAATCACATAACCATCAGCAGTAACAGCCCCTAATGCTAACTCGGGATTATCTGGCTGGGTGATTTTTTTAGCTACAATTACACTCAGGGGACAAGCCAAACGGCGGGCTATCGGTTCAGCCACGGGTAAACCCCCCCTGGGTAAAGCATACACCAACGGACTCATAGCCCCCAGGGAGTCGGCGGTAATCTGATCGATAACTACCTTAGCTAGTTCCTCCCCGGCATGGGTGCGATCGCGAAATAGTGGGTTAGGGAACATAATCGGTTCATCCTTAGCAGTCCCATTAGATATATAATGACTGGTGTGGCTCATAGTTGCAACTATCCCAGTTCAGCATATACCAGGATTTGAACTTTTACTTAGAAATTCATGTCTAACCAAGACCAACAACTCAGCCTGTTCGATATTCTTAGTGTTAATCAAGACCCATTACAATCCCCTAAGTCGGTAGATTTTGACCTAGAAGAAATTCCCCAAAATGCCAAGACTCCCATACCGCCGGGAACCTATCAAACTCTCGCACAAATTGCCGATCATTGTAATAGGTGCTCGCGCTGTGAACTTGGAAAAAACCGCACTCATGCTGTGATTGGTCGAGGGAACCCCACCGCCCCCATTATGATTATCGGAGAAGCACCAGGACAACATGAAGATGAACAAGGTCTTCCGTTTGTCGGTAGATCTGGAAAACTTCTTGATAATATTTTAGACTCCGTAGGACTGAGTACAGATACCGAAGTTTATATTTCTAATGCTATCCGCTGTCGTCCCCCGGAAAATCGCACCCCAACCGCTTCAGAACTCCAAGCCTGTAAGCCTTATCTATTAGAACAAATCCGCCTCATTAATCCTCAAATTATCCTCCTAACTGGGGCGACTGCAGTTAAGTCTATTCTAGGAGATAAACGCCCGATTACTAAAATTCGCGGTCAGTGGTTTCAGTGGGAAGGTCGTCAATGTATGCCGATTTTTCACCCTGCATACCTACTCAGAAATTCCTCGCGAGATGTTGGTAAACCTAAATGGTTAATGTGGCAGGATATGCAAGTAGTACGTCAGAGGTTAAATGAGATCCAATCACATTAATTTGACTATAAACCCCCCCACACCCCACCCCCTCAATCGGGAAATTACATAAATTTTACTAATTTATACGGCTAGATAGATTTTATTTTTAAAATATTGTTAAGAATTAATACAATTTTATGGCAAATACCTCGCAAAAAGTTGACGAGATTATGGGGGTTATGGTATGCTCAAGGAAATCGCACCCAAGGGCTTACTGTGTCTATTTCCAAAAATAAAGGCTAAAACCCTTATTTTGTCGCGGTTATAATTATTATCTTACCAAAAAATAAAACTGGCGATGCACGAGTTTTGGGGTTAAAAGCGGGGTCCATTTTTCGGCTTATTGACAAAAACGCCATTTTGTGCATATACAGTTACAGAGACAGATCCCCCACCCTAGACGAGAGGGGGGGGAATACGCTCTAATCCTGTTCTAGCCACATTTGCAGCATAGCGGTAGGGATGTAGATAGTAGGGTGATTAAACATATTTCGGATCGCCTGAGTTCCCTGAGACTTAAAAAGCATCTGTAAACGACGCTTGAGGTTAGGATACTGTCGCAAAGCCTGGGCGATCGCCTCTTCAGCCTCAGCATTATTCTTAGTATTTTGTGCGACATGATCAAGTAGTTGTTTAACCTCGCTCTGTAGGCTTTGTGTAGTATCTTCTGGCTTAGGTGCTGCGCCATTAGTGCGGCGAACAGCTTGACCATTAGTGCGGGAAGATTTGAGACTTTTAGCTGTGGAAGTAGGTTGAGGTTGAGAAGAACCGCCGCCCCAATTTTGAACAGCCGTCGCCACATCAATACCCGTAGTTTGGCGCAACTCTTCCAAAAACGCCGCCATTTTAGAAGCTGTATTCCCTTTATTAGCATCAACAATAGTCACATTATCAACAGTAATTTCAGGAACAGTAGAAGCCATAGTTTTTAGTAAGACTTCCAACTTCTGATAAAGGAAAATTTCCCTAGCATTAGGACCGGCTGCTTTCCAAGACTCAGCCAGTCGTCGTGTCCCTTCAGCTTGTGCTTTCCCATCTTCAATAATTTGGGCAGCATCCCCCCGCGCCCTAGCGATCGCCTTTTTACATTCCGCCTCTGCTGGTGCGACCACATCAGCTTGTAGTTGCTGTTCTACCTGCTTAATCCTTTCTTTTTGAACAGAGACCTCAGCCTGAGTCCTAGCCACCTCAGCCGCTGTTTCCGACTCCGACTCTGCTACCACCGCCGCCCGTTTAGTCATAGCATCAGCCACCCGGCGTTCAGCTTCCGCCTTAGATACCTCTACCTCAGTTTCCAACTTTTTCAACTGAGTCATTTTATGATTTTCCGCAGTACGGATAGCAGCATCAGCCTTAGCTTGTGCTTCAGCGACACGAGAATCTCTAAACAATTCCGCCCGTTGTTGTCGTCCGATGGAGTCAAGATATCCCACGTCATCAGAAATATTTTGAATTTGGAGAGTATCTAAAATCAGCCCCAGTTGTTCTAAGTCATCCTCAGCTTCTTCGAGGAGACTTTTAGCAAAAGCCAATTTATCCCCATTAACCTGTTCAGGAGTAAGGCTGGCTAATACCCCGCGCAGGTTTCCTTCCAGGGTATCTTTAGCAATGCGTTCAATTTCCTGGCGAGTTTTCCCCAACAAACGCTCGATCGCATTATGAATTGTGGGTTCTTCCCCAGCAATTTTAATATTCGCCACCCCATCAACCTGTAAAGGAATGCCTCCTTTCGAGTAAGCATTAGCCACCTTTAACTCAATAATCATATTGGTTAAATCCATGTGAAAGGCTTGTTCTAGCAGGGGTGTCCGAATGCTGCTACCACCTTTCACCAGGCGATATCCCACAGTGCGATCATCTTGTGTAGGGCGACGACCTCCGGCAAAAATCAACACTTCGCTAGGCTGACAAATATAGTAGAGATTGCGGATAATAAATACAGTCGCTCCGGTTCCTAAACCCAGGGCTGCTAATAAGGCGATGATAATTTCCATAATTCCTGTACCTGTGTTTGGTTGCCATCAAATTGACTAATTGTTATTTAATTTCTGCTTGTTATGTTCCCCCAAAGTCCTAGATACATTAATACCCAAAGTGCGATCGACACTTTCGAGGAATTGGCGGAAAATTTCGGGATAGGCGCGAACCAAACCAGCGATCGCTTCCCCGTCTCCACTATCAATAACATTGACATATTCCAGACTAACCCGGCGGGGAATTTGGGCAGCTTCGCGCAAGACCATCTCAATTTGTTGTAAGTAAAACAGTTCCGATGCGTCGTCGCCCATTTCCTGCCAAACTGCGTTAATCAGGTCGTTTACTTCCGCCGCCGCGCGGGAATTTTCCGCTAAAGCGGCCGCATTACCTCTGGCTTGCAGTTCTCTGGCTTCTCGCTCCGCCTCTGCAGGTAGGACGGTATCAGCTTCGAGTCGCAACCTTTCCAACTCAGCGCGGACAGTTTGCAGGAGTTGTTCAGCCCTGGCGCGGGCTTCTTTACCAGCAGCTATGGTGCGTTCTTCTTCGGACCTAGCTTGTTGTTCAAGTTCGGCGCGAATTTTCCGCAGTTCGTTTTCTTTTTGTTGAACAAAGGTTCTGGCTTGGCTTAGGGCGACTTCCGATTGGCGACGACAGTCGGCTTCTACCTGTTCAGCTTGAGCCACAGCGTTAGATTCGGCAATTTCGGCATCTCTGGCAATGAGAGCAATTTCGCGGCGACCGATGGAGTTAAGATAATCGACATCATCGGAGACACTCTGAATTTTGAGGGTGTCTAATTGTAATCCTAATCTGGCTAAATCCCTGGAAACATCCTCAGCGATATGTTCAGCGAACCGTAGGCGGTCTTCGTTAAGCTGTTCAGGGGTGAGGGTGCTAACAACTCCCCGCAGGTTTCCTTCTAGGGTTTCGCGAGCAACGCGGGAAATTTCGGAGCGATCGCGGTCTAAAAATCTTTCGATCGCATTTCCGACCACTTCAGGATCGTTGGAAATTTTCACATTGGCGATCGCTTGAATATTTAGGGGTGTTCCCCCTTTGGAATAGGCGTTTTTGACTTCAACGGGAACTGGCATTGTCCGCAAGTCCATAGTTTTGACAGTTTCCAGAATCGGAATACAAATAGCCCGTCCGCCGAAAATCACCCGATAACCTACCTCTCGTCCGTCTTTGGTACGGTGTTTGCGACCAGACAAAATCAGGACTTCGCTGGGTTTGCAAATCTGCATAAAGACGTTGAGAAACCAGATTAAAACCAATACTCCAAAAATTGATAGGGCTATGGGTAGGGCAGTTATAATCTGATCACTTAGCTGATTTGTGTTTCTTCCTGGAATGGGAATTTGTGCCTGGGCTACCTCTACGACTATTTCTTGGTTCTGTTTGTCTAAAGATGCAACAAATTTCTGATTCATAGTTTTTCCCCCAAAAGGGTTTGAGCAAACATTTAAAAGGTGAAATGTCGGATCTCTACTACCGCTTACCCTGACTTGGGACTTGTCGATTATGCTTCTGAGACTCCGAAGGATGCTTCTGAGACCACCAAAACTTTATTTTTCTCCATTCCTACCACAAAAACGCGATCGCCCTGGGAAAATTCCTGATTTTCTTCAGTAATTGCGCTCAAATACAGCACCGACCCTCCGGCGCTGAGGCGTACTTTTCCACGACTGTCTCGATTAAAGGGAATTTCCACGGTGGCCCATAGACCAATTAAATCATGGGATTGAACTAAACTGTTAGCTTGTTGCGATCGCAGAATATCAAAGACCCACACGACAGCGGTTCCGCAGGACACCCCAATAGCGATCGCTGCTGTAGCCACAAAAGCCGGGGTTAAGTCGGGGTTCAAAACTGACATAATTGTTCCGGTCAACCCAAAAAAGCACACCCCAAAAGTCCAGAAGCGCACACTCCCAAAAGGCAGCCTTAACCGCAGATTTTTTCTTTTGGATCTATAGCTGGGCTGGTTTTCGGTCTCACCCCTGCCATGTTCTAATTCTACATCGCTATCAAATTCGCCCTCAAACTCTACACCGTCTAATCCCTCCACAGCGGCTAATATGACACATACTCCACCCACCGTTAGACAGACAATATATAGGGTTATCATAAATTCATCCCCAGAGTATTAATGCTTAATATGTAAATTGTACCTAAAAATACTTGCTAGGGTCTTAGTCTGTCGGTACTACTGCACCATTCCCCAGGGGCAGGTTCAACAAAACATTCCTGGGGAATTGACAATTAACAGCCAAACCCTCCCCCACGATTATAGCTCAATTATGAATGATCAATTATCAATGATTAAAGATTGACGCATGACTGAGATCGGGATGGGTTGTTGTAGCCAAATTTCCAGGGCGGCGGCTCCTTGTTGAATCAGCATTTCTAAGCCATCGATCGCCACAGCACCTTGATTTTTAGCCAGTTGTAAAAAGCGAGTAGGGCGGGGAGTGTAAATTAAATCGTAGGCGATCGCCCCAGATTTTAAACCCTCAAAATTTTCGGCATCTACAGGAGAGCGATCGATATGGGGAGACATTCCCACCGGGGTAGTGTTTACCAATAAATCTGCTTGCTTAATTAAGGGGTTTAATTCCTGCCAATTATGAACATTAACCTTAATGGGAAGGGGCGAATTTAGCCAACTTTGCTTAAATTCTTCCAACTTTTGGGGGTTTCTACCGACTATATGAATTTCTGCCATTCCCAATTCAGCACAACCAGCGACTACCGCCCTAGACGCGCCGCCATTACCTAAAATTACGGCTATTTTTTCATGCCAATTGGGGCAGTTTAATGCCTTGAGGGGAGCCAAAAAACCGGCAACATCTGTATTAGTACCACTCCAGCCTTTATCACTGTACCAAACCGTATTAACTGCCCCTACAGCCGTGGCTAATTTTGAGACATTATCTAGTAGGGGAATAATTGCTTGTTTGTGGGGAATAGTGAGATTAAATCCCTGAATACCGATAGCTTGAAAACCTCGATAAGCTGATGCTAACTGGTCAGGAGCCACTGGAAAGGGTACATAGACATAATCAACGCCGAGATGAGCGATCGCGGCGTTGTGCATAATTGGGGACATAGAATGTTCGACGGGATAGCCAACAATTCCTAACAGTTTAGTTGTGCCTTTAATCATCAAAGTTTACCAGTATTGACATCGGGAACATTTTACGATAAAATCGGTAGATTAATACTAACTAACTATTAACGGTCAACCATTTTAAATTGATGGGCTTCGGCGATAACTGGATTAATATCAAACCAATATTCATCCTCATGGCGATATTCAAAGACCCATAAACTGCGTAATAGGGTTTGATATTCCCTGAGACCCATAATTTTTTTAGTTTGGGCGACCTGACGTAAAAGTTGCCATTCTTCTGATGATATAGCCAACAGTAACTGATGACAACGTTGGCGGATCACATTTTCCAAGATACCCCTGACAATGGGTGGATCTTCTTGTTGTAAACAACTATACAGGAGGGCGAGTAAAGTGCGGACGTGACCACCACTCATAATACAAAGGCGATCGAGAGTTTCTGGACTATCAAAAACCTTAGTAATTAAATGAGTATAATTATCGAGGTCAATACCGGGAAAAGCTCGGACCATGACCATTTTTCGGAGATGTTCAATGCCTTCTGGGTAGGGTGTACCATCAGGAAATTTAACCGGAACCATGGGTAGTGTTTTAGGTTCACTAGCAAATCGGCTGGTTAGTCGTCCCAAGTCACTGGAGAAAATTAACCCGATGGGAATAGTATAAACGACATGGCACTGAAGTTGATTGAGTTGGTCGCCGCGATCGATAAATAAATATTCTGGTTGGGGTCGTCCGGTGGCGCTTTTGGAATTCATGATCCGGTCGAGGTTATCAATAATGACTACTAAGCCGGCTTTTCCCTGTTGTTTGAGTTGTTGAATGGCTGGAAGTAGTAATTCTTTATTGATGGCTTCTAGGATATTGTTGGTGCGGGGTTCGAGGTATTGTCGTAAGAGCGATCGCAGGTCGCGGGAGTCTTTGGCTTTAGCGGTGAGTTTCCCAATTCCTAGAGTGAGGGAAAATTCCCCCGGTTCCGAGAGTCCAGGGATGCCTAATTCTGCTTTGACATTAATTTGGGTGTTGATGACATCAAGTAAACCCTGAATCAGGTTTTTAAAGCCTGTGGGATTAAGTTTGATGTTCATTGATTCGACACTTTCGCTGACCTGACGGGCGATCGCCAAGAGGATATCAGTAATATCGACATCAGCCATATCTAAGTCTTTGGAGGACTCGAAATAGACTACATGAAATTCTTGCTGTTCTAATTCGGCTTTCAGGCGCAATAATTCTGTGGATTTTCCCGAACCGATATGTCCGGTAAATAGTTGACAGGTGGGGCTATCGGGGGAGAGGCGAGAAATGGTGCGAGCAATTTGTTCGATGAGTGTACCTCCGCGAACCCGGGAAAAATTGATGTAATATTTTCGCTCTTCCGGGTTCCCTACGTCTATGGTTTTGGCGGGGTTACACGCCCGAAAAAATTGGCGTAAATCTAGTTTCATTGTTGTCCACTCAATTTAAAGATTTTGACCCTAGTTTTCTTTTCGGGTGGTGATTGTACTAATCCGTAGGTTATGGGGAAAATTGACGTTAATTTGCCAGAAGTTTACCTAATGTCAATCCTAAGCCAGAAATAGAAACTAATATCAAGGCGGTATAAAATTTGTTGAAGGAAACTAATAATTTTTCCCCGGCTACCATTTGCGCGACTACGCCAAAAATAATGGCAATGGCTCCCCAAGCGCCGACGATCGCATCAAGTCCGGTGTTGGCGATCGCCTCTCTGACCGCCCCAGACCCGGCTCCTGACCAAGCTCCTAACCACGCTCCTAATTGAAATCCGAACCAACTACCAACACCGCCACGTTTTTTGACTTGAAACATAGCATCAGAAATAATGCCAATTATCCACCCAGTCGAAGAACCAATTATTCCCCCAATTAACGATCCTAAACCATTCCCGGTTTCAGCCCCAGCTACCCAACCAGCGATCGCTAAAATTCCGGTGAAGCTAAACCCCCAAATAATCGTGCGTGAGTTACTATCGGAACCGATAATTGACCCTAAAGCAGTTCCGGCTATAGCCCAGGCGATCGCAGTAATTAGCCCCCCCGCTTGACTTCCGGCTATTCCTCCCGCTATTCCTCCGGCTATCATCAGAGAAATTAACCAAGGATACTGGGTTTGCGAGCCATAACTGGCTTCTAGGGATAGTCCTACCCAAACCAAGGCGACTAATAACCATGTTCCTGGGTAAATTTCTAAATATCCTAAAATCCAACCTACTAGGGTATAGCTGAAAAATGCCCCGGTTAACCAACCCCAGGGGATGAGTTCGTCACTGGTCTCGGTTTCCCTAGGATTGACTTTCGGCGGTTTTGGTGGGCGCTGAATAGGTGTGGCGGTTACTGGTGGGGTTGGTGGCGGCGGGGAGATGACTGGGTAAGGGGAGAAGTTGGGATCGTTTAATAGGGTCTGTAGGCGATCATAAGCATAGTTGATCTCTTTGAATTTTTCTGTGGCTTGATACTGAATATGGGAGTCGGCGGGATAGCGATCGGGATGCCATAATAATGCTAGAGTCCGGTAAGCCTGTTTGATTTCCTGTAGGGAAGCACCAGGTTTGACGTTCAGAAGTTGGTAGTAGCGATCGATATCGTCCACAATTAGGGATTTTAGGGCTTCGGTAGTGTATGGAATTCTGAGAATATATTAGGACATTCCACTAATTTAGCACCACCACAGCCAGACACCCGCACAATGTTAAGTTCATGGCTGTAAGTTTGGCATTTCAGGTCAATCAGGGTTACAATTGACTATGGATTTTTTCCCTTTGATAACTAACTGTTAGAGTCCCGGTTATGGCTTTTTTTCGTCAATATATCGCGCCACTGTTGGTGGTTATGATTTTTCTGTTGGCTTTGGTGGCGGTGAGTGCGCGTATTTTCCTACCGGGTGATATGCAAGCACCAGCACCTATGGGAGTCATTAACTATTCAGGGGAGATGGCCCCCATTGTTCATCAATTAATGATCCGTGTCTGAAATTTTGGTCTCTGGTTATACTATCCGTTCTGGATCTACTCGCGATCGCTCTTTGTTGGTTAAGTTCATGAATCGCACCTATCGGGAATTGTACCCCGATCAGGATTTCTCTCACCTGGCGAACACTGTAGAACAGTATTTTTCACCCCTAACCCCTCTGTGGTGGGTGGAAATCTCCGGCGGTAAAAACATTACCCCGATCGCCTGTTTATGGATGGGAAATGCTATTAATCAAGTCACGGGCGATCGCATTTCTCATGTCTTTCTGGTTTATGTTCACCCAGAACATCGACTACAGGGAATTGGGGCGGCTTTGATGAATTACGGGGAAAAATGGACTAAAACTAGGGGCGATCGCCAAATCAGTTTACAGGTTTTTACTAACAATAAACCCGCTCTGAGTTTGTATGAAAAATTGGGCTATCAACCTCAATCTTTGGGTTTAGTTAAGCAGCTCTAAATCCGAGAAATGATATCCTCTACATTTTGGGAGGGCGCGTCACACTCAATAAATAATATAAATAATCACCCGACAATTGACAACTTAGGCATCTTAGTAAATATCAATTATGACTATCAATTGTAAATTGTCAGTCATTCTCTAGGGCGGGTGAGGATTAAGGCGGCGCTAACCTGAACCCAGAGAGAATGGGCAAATGTTCATCAAAGGGCAGGGCCACTGTATAATAAACCCCCCACCCCCCCGATCGCCAGACTAATTATCAATTTAGTATGGGGATTATAGAAAACCCATTTTTTGGTAAAATCGAAATTATGGAGGATCAAGATCTGAGTGTAGTTAATTTTGAGCAAACCGCTGAGAGTCCCCTGGACCATTGGCAAGAGGAGGAAGCCCCTAAGCCAGATCCAGAGGAAATGTTGCCGTTGCTTGAGTCCCCGGAACCGCAACACCGGATGATTGCGGCGCGGGCTTTTTGTGAACTTCAAGACCAACGGGCGATCGCACCTTTGATAGGTTTATTAGAGGACTCGTGCCCCCTCGTGCGGGTAAGTGTCGCCTATGCTTTGGGGCGTAATCCTAGCCCGGATGCCGTGGAACCCCTCATTAGACAATATAATTGCGATTGGAATGGTTATGTCCGCAAGGGGTTGGTTTGGGCTCTGGGAAATTGTCGCGATCCGAGGGCTTTAGATACTCTGCTAGAAGCCATTAAAACTGATATTCCCGCCGTGAGACTCTGGGCGGCGAGTTCCTTGGGTCAAATGGGGAAGGTGGGATATGATGGGGTGGTGAAAGCTATTCCCCCCGTGATTGAGGCTTTGCGTGGGGATGAGGTGGCCGCAGTTCGCAGTAATTGCGCTTGGTCTTTGGGACAGTTAAGCCGGGAATTACCTTCTAATGTGGTCTATGCTGGGGCGATCGATGCCTTAATTGAAGCCCTAGAGGAGGATGAGGATTTGAGTGTCCGCGATGATGCTAAGTCTTCTCTGCTACGGGTTGGTGATCCGCGCGGGTTACAGATTATTGAAGAGTTACAGATGGATGGGCTGATTTAGGTCTTTGGAGATGGCTGATGATTTCCTGGTGGCTTTAATTCTGGCGGGGGGACGTAGTTCTCGCATGGGTCGCGATAAGGCTTTAATTCCGGTGGCGGGGGTTCCCCTACTGCGCCGGGTGGTTGAGGCGGCGGGGAGTTGTTGTCAGCAGGTCTATGTATTAACACCTTGGCCAGAACGTTACCAGGCTGTGGGGGGTAGTTATAATCTGCTGATGGAAACTAACCCCGGTCAGGGTCCGATGGTGGCTTTGGCTACTGGGTTGAGTCAAATTGACTGTGTTTGGCTATTGTTGCTGGCTTGCGATTTACCTCAACTACAACCCGATATTTTGCGAGGCTGGAAGGAGCAGTTAACTTTGGTGCCGCCATCCCATTTGGCTATGATTCCCCGTCATGGGTCGCGGTGGGAACCTCTCTGTGGATTCTACCGCCACCAGGCTTTAGAGTCTTTACAGGAATTTATGGCAACGGTCGAGCGATCGCTACAACGGTGGCTAGATCAGGTTCCCGTAACACCTATATCAGTCGGAACTGTGGAATCTCAGATGCTCCTCAATTGTAACACGCCGGAAGATTTGAGGGCGATCGCATCTGAGGGAACATCTGCAAACCTTTGATAATTTCTGATAAGATTATACATAACCGCTAATATCACTTAAATTAGGCAAGCAGAGTCATATTATGAATGTCCTAATTCCGATCGCACTATTAATCGTCTATGTTGGTGGAGTCTGGAAGTTTTGGTCTGGGTTTGGGCGCACCAACTTTGAAAAGAGTTTTGGAAATCGTGTCTCCTTATCATTATTATGGCCGATTTTGTTGATCTCTAATCGTTCCTATCGCCAAAACTTTTCTAAAGCCCTAAAAGGATCGAAGCGCTAATTTCTATCAGCTATAATGTCTAAAAAACCAGACTCTAACCCTTCCTTGGGATTTTTCGGATTATCAACTGGCGGGACTGCTGACCAGTGGCAGTCCCCAATTACTTCCGTAGCCAGCCGTTTTAACCAGGAATATCAAGGAGAACCTTTTGAACTCCCCGAAGAAGTGGAAAATATGCCGATTTTTCGCGATCGCATTTCGGGAACTCTTCAACTAAAACTCACTTCTCCATTTTGGGAGTTAGCCCAACCTAAGAAAAATCAATATTGTTTAGATATTGGTTGCGGAGTAAGTTTTTTAATTTATCCCTGGCGAGAATGGAATGCTTTATTTCATGGTCAAGAAATTAGTTCCGTGGCTAGAGATGCTTTAAATTCCCGAGGTCCTCAGTTAAATTCTAAGTTATTTAAGGGGGTTGAACTAGCCCCCGCTCATCAGTTACAATATGAAACCGGAAAGTTTGATTTAGCTATAGCCACTGGGTTTAGTTGTTACTATCCCCTGGAATATTGGCTAGAAGTTATGGCGGAAGTTAAACGAGTCTTAAAACCACAGGGAATTTTGGTATTTGATGTTCTCAATGGGGAAGTGCCCCTAGCAGAAGATTGGGCGATTTTAGAGACTTATTTGGGAACAGAAGTTTATTTAGAATCTATGGAAAATTGGGAAAGTTTGATTAAAAAAGCTGGGGCTAAGATTGTTAAAAAACAGTCGGGGGAATTGTGGGAAATGTATAAGGTCAGATTTTAATTATTCGGTGAGTTGGTTGCTGCTATACCATCACTAAGTTAACAGATGTGCCCAAATTTGGAGATAAAACTTCTCCCTAATCACCTCCAAATTGAGTAACTGTCAATTATTAAACCTGGGTTCCTGTGATTCTGGGGGTTTTGGGGTGGCTGACCTCTGCGGCGATCGCCTACTTTGTCAAGAAATATTACGATTGCGTAAAAGCTGCGAAATTTGCCGATAACTCGATAGAACATTCGAGCAGAGGTGAGCAATGGCCTATTCCAGTTTGCGATCGCGACCACATCTCCCAGGTCACAACGAGATGAAAACCATCAGCCACAGGACGATTTTGGGTCTGATACTGTCGGCGATCGTCACAAGCTGCGAAGATATCCTCTATCAAAATTCCCCCGCTTCTAATCATTCACCTCCCCTAGGTCAGTTGTGTGATCAATTCACCAAACTTGGCGATCTAATCGGGGAGGTTTTTCTATGCAGCCCAACGCGACGACACCACAGCTTTTTATATTCGCAGGACACAGGAAACAATTATTTTATTTGAGGGTTTGAATGGTGTTTAAAGAGCAATATGCACTACAACCAGGGGGACCCGAAAGATTGGTTGTTTCCTGGGAGAAGGGATGGCAAAATTTTACCATTTATTTAGATGGACGGGAACTCGGTAAATTTGTCGATCCCCAAGCTATCAAAGACGGACAATGCTTTGATTTGAAAGACGGCACGCAAATTAAAGTTAAGCTGATTCGTGACTTTATTTTTTGGTATTTACAAATTCTGTGGCGCGATCGGCCGGTTCCCGGTTCCGAAACCGATCCTGAAACTCAACTCAGAAAGGCTTATAACATCTTTGCGATCATCTGTAAAATTGGGGGCGCTTGTGTTGGCTTAGTATTCCTTCTGTCTTTATTAGCCATCAGTGAGGTAGGTGCTGGGGTAATTCTTCTGCCTGTCTTTTTACTATTGCCAATATCACCATATTTTCTAATTGCTTATTTTTTGAAACGGAAAGCAAAACTGGCAGCTTATTTCGCCATCTGGTTATTTTTCTTCTTATATATTTATACTTGGTTAATATTTTGGAGTTCAGTATTGATGAGCATTTTCCTAGTGTTAGCGAGTTTAATGGATGGCTTCTTTAGTTTTGTAGGCATGACAATATCAGTTGTAATATTTAATAGAGTGTCACGTTTTTTATTGCATTTATTTTATGCGGGTTTCAAAAGGGTATGGGCTGCGCCGATCGCCATTTATCAACTCGATCCGAAAACGCTATTAAATTCTGAGTTTTATCCTAATTACCAATATCAAGATAATGTCAATAATCCCATTCCCATTCAATCAAATTCGGCTATTTTGACCAATCTTTCCAATCTCACAAATAGACCACCTGCACCACCACCTGCACCACCAACACCAAAACCACCAACACCACCAAAACCACCAAAACCGATGACTCCCCCTATACCGAGGAGGGTAAATAATGCAGCGATCGCCAAAATGCAAACCTTGCATCCAGAGGGTTATAAAGTTTATCAACAAGCCGAACAATCCCAAGATCCTAACATCTTTTTTCAAGCCGGAGAAATGTACGATCGCAGCTATAGTTCATTCTGGGGAGATGGCATTTTTTCGGGCAAATATGATCGCCATTTTATCAGGATGTTGGGGATATCAATTGATGTGGTGGGAATGGAAACAGCCAAACAGGAAGCCACAACGATTATCAAAAATTCCCGCGATTCTTTAGTGATTAGTTGCTTGTGTTATCGGAAAGCGATAAAACTCGATTCTAGTCACTACTGGGCAACCTTAAAATTAGCAACAGCCCTCACCGCAGCATTACAAATTGAGGCATCACTAACCTATTGGCGACAAGCCTTAAATCTTAATCAACGGGACACTTTATCAGCCCTAACTGCGGACTCAATGGGATTTGATAATCGTTCGACTGCCGCCAAAGAAGTCATGTATAAGTTAGGACTCGGCAGCAACCCGCAGCAGTTTGACTCTAATTTTATCAAACAGCAGGCGATCGCCAAAAAACTGCTCTGTGATAACCCTTACTTGAGCGACAATATTCCTAAATTAAGAACTGGATAAATTATGAGGGTTAAGATTTGTTAAAATTTTCGGATAAAACTTGCCAAAATAGCGGAAGACAATTAAAGTATAAATAATCAAGGTTAAATTAATCATGGGAAATATAGTTGGGATCGATTTGGGAACTACCAACTCAGTGGCTGGCTTCAAGTTAGCTGAGGTACAAGTAGTTACGGCGGCGGATAACTCCCCACCTGATCGCAAATTAACCCGGTCAGTGGTAGCGGCTGATCGCAATGGTTTAATCGTGGGAGAACAAGCCTATCGGCAACTGGGAGATGGAGACACGGAAAATGTGATAATTTCCATCAAGCGATTAATCGGACGAGGCTTTAATGATCCGGTGGTGCAAGAACAATTATCTCGCTTCAATTATAAGATTACTCAATCGAGCCAAGGGACGGAAAATAGCCTATCGGTTTGGTTAGGTGGACGGGAATATCTACCGGAAGATATCTCCGCCGAAATCGTTAAAAAAGTAGTGGTAAATGCCCAAAATTATCAGCAGCGATCGGGGCAAACTAGCCAGATTACGGAAGCTGTAATTACGGTTCCCGCCTATTTCAATGATAAGCAGCGATACGCCACGGAAATCGCCGCCCAAAAAGCCGGATTAAAACTGCGGGAACTCCTCCCAGAACCAACAGCAGCAGCTATTTCTTACGGTTATCGTCCGGGGTCGGATGAGGTGAGTACGATCTTGGTTTATGACTTTGGTGGGGGGACTTTAGACTGTTCGATTATTACTTCGGTTGGCAATCAATTTATTGAGTCGGCAAAAGCGGGGGATTTGTGGTTAGGTGGGGACGATTTTGATAACTGTATTGTGGAATTTGTCAAACAGGAAATCGCCCGGATTGAAAAGCTGGATAATGTCGATCGCTTAATTCAAAAAATGCCGCATTATCAACGAGTGCGGCTACTGGCGGAATTGAAAATAAAGACGGAACAGGCGAAAATTCAACTCAGCACCCAAGGAGCAGCGGAAATCATTACCGCGACACCTTTAATTGATGACATGGGAATGGCAATTCCGATTCAAGTTACCATCACTCGCCAAGAGTTTGAAAAACGCATCGAACCGTTAATCGATCGCTCAGTAAAAATTGCTCAGGATGCGATTAAATATTCAGATTATCCCCTCGATCAAATCGATGCCATTCTGTTGGTGGGCGGTTCGGCTCAGGTGCCGATCGTCCAACAAAAAATCCGCCAAGCCTTCCCTCAACATCAAGTTGTAGTTCACGATCGCCCCATGTATGCGGTGGCGGAAGGGGCGGCGATCGTGGCGGCGGGACTGACGGAAAAAGTCACGACTGTTTCCCGTGATTATTGCATCGAATTGGTGGATGAGCCGCGATTTGTAATCATTAGCCAGGGCGATATTCTTCCGGTGCAAAAGTTCCATACTTTTAAAACTGAAGCGGACGGACAATCCCTAATTCACTTTAAATTTTTTAGCCCGGATCGCGTCCGCCAAGAACTCGATCGCCGATCTCAAGATGAGCGGATCGGGGATATGTGGTTAGCCCTGGATCGCCCCTATCCAAAAGGTACGGAAATTTTAGTGACGGTGGAACTTGACGAGGAAAATAACTCGCTCCAAATGACGGCTGCCCTGAAAAATAATCCCCAGGTTAAAGTTAGTTGTTCATTCTCGCGGGGGGGAGTTAATGAGGAGATTTCTCGCCAGGTTGAGGAACGAATTAAACAACTGAATGCGGCGGGTAACTTAACGGAAATTGGGGTAAAACGTGCTAATGAAATCGCGGGGGAAGTGGTGCGATCGGCTAACCAAATTTATTATAATGGTCAAGTCCAGCGCGATCGCCTTAACCAAGCTGAAACTAAACTCAAGGAATTAGAAGAATTTGCTAATGATGAGTTAGATATTGCCAAGATTTTCATACTGCGATTTGAATTGGCGCTGGAAGTGTGCGATCAGCTAATCCATGAAGATCAAAAATATCGGTTGCGGAATTTAGTTGCTCAACTGCAACAAGCCCTAAATACCAAGAATATTTCCAGCTTGCAAAAATTAATAGAAGATAGCAAACGAGAGTTTGATAACTTTCCCGATAGCGTTAAACTGGTCCTGGCAATTCGGGAGGAAATCGCCCGCATTCACCATATTAACCCCAGTCACGCGGGAGGTATGGATGTCAAATTTAATCAATTGTTGAACGCATTACAGCAAGGAAATGGCAGCCAAGCTAATAGCCTGCTGCAAGAACTTCAGGCTGAGATTATTCCCTATTTAGATCGGGAATTACCCACAGGAACTATTGCTACAGGATTGACACGATGACGATTAAACTCACCTGTCCGGTGTGCGATCGCCCGGAAATTGAGGGTAATATTTGCCCCAACTGTGAAACGGATCTCACCCTAATTCGCCAACTGCAAGAACTCCCCCAAGTGGCGGTTGAGGCTGCGGTTATTGCTGCCCCTAAATCACCTCAAAATATCCGACAGTTATTGTTGTTAATGGGCGTGATGATTTTACTGTTGGGAATTGCTTTGGGAGGATTTATCAGCCGTCAATTGCCGGTGGAAACCGCCTCGATAGCGACCACAGAATTGGTCGAAACAGCGGGATTTATGCCCTGGCTGAATAAACAGAAAATCGATAAAAATAGCCGAGAATCGTCATCCTGTGGGGGATTTTATTACTCGGTTCAACGGGGGGATTCCCTGTCGAGAATTGCGCGCAAGTTTTATGGGGAGGGGTCGCGCTGGCCTGAATTAATCGAAATGAACCCGAATTTAAAAGGTAGAGAAAATAAGATCGAAGTTGGGGAAGTTATTTTTATCCAAAACTTACCAGAATACTGCCTATGAATGCAATTATTAATTGGGTTGATACTCTGACATACGCACTGTTTAAGGTAGAAATTGTTGATTTCTGTCAGAAGGTTTCTGTGACTAAGCAGGAAATCAAAACCGCCCAAAAACTTGCTGCCAAAAATAAGCTAATTGAAGCTACCAAAAAGGGTCAATCTACTATTAGCAAATGGTCAAATTCGCCGGCTTTCGTTGAGAAAAAACTGCGACAGCTATTGATGGGCGATTTGTTAACTGATTTTAAGTTGGAGATGAATAGGTGGAAAAGGAATATAAAATTTGCTAAAAGCATGATAGTTTCAGCTCAGAATTTAGAAAAATCTGATGCTGGCGATCCGCTGGATACGACGAATTTATCAAAGGCTTTGTTAACATATAAAAAATGTCGAACAATTCTTGAACTAGATATTGTCAATAAAGCGATCGCTCGCTGTGAACACAAAATGATGAAATACAATCAATTTAGGAGTTTATTTAAAGAAGGTCAAAAATATTGCCAACAAAAAGATTATAAAAGAGGGAAACTGAGTTTTGAGCGAGCCCAAACATTATTTAAAATTCCACTGCTGGAAGAGGCGATCGCCGATTGTTCAGGATATCTTCAGGGACAAATTCAGTATGAAGCAGCTTTAGAAAAAGCGGTAAATTTAGGGAAAAATGGTGAATTTCAGTCCGCCCTAAATGTGATTAATTTAGCCTTAAATAAGTTCGAGCGCGACGATGGTAAAACATTGCGGGCGACACTAAACCGGGTGATGCAAGGAAAAGAATATTATGGTCAGGGACTTTGGGCGGAACAGTCGGGAAATTTAGGACAGGCTATATCATTTTACCAAAAATCATATCAGTTACTCCCGGAATTAACAGAAGCCCCAATTCGCTTGGCAATTGTTTCCCTAAAAACAGGGAATTGGCAACAGGCGATCGCATATTTGCAGGGACATTCAGGAGAAAAAATTAAATATCTGCGTGGTTTTGCTTACGTCCAACAGGGTGATTTTCAACAGGCTGAAGTGGAATGGCGATCGCTATCCCATCCCCAAGTTAAAAGTCAATTGGAAATTGTCCGCACATTAAGGGGGCGCGATCGCTTAAAATTGATGTGGTCTATTCAACAGTTGATTGATAATAATAACCTAGACAATGCTGGTGCTATGAGCCGTCAATTTTTACATACTTACGGCTCAGATTCGGTGGTTGAGGCTAATCTCCATAACCATATTTTACCGCGCCTAGAAGCTCAAATTTGGGAGGGTCAAGATTGGCAAAAAATTGTCCAAATTACGGAACAAGTTTGGTTGAAAAACCCAGATTTTAAATCTCTGCATAATTGGGCGATCGCTACCTATTATAATGCTCAAATTAACAGCAACACGCGCCGGGATTGGGTGGTTTCTTCTACAACGGCTTTAGCGAATTTGGCGGGCGATCCAGCTTTACACAATATTCCTTGGCTGCCGAAAAGTTCCATTAATATTGAGGAAATTTTTAGTCATTTGATGGCTACCCTAGAACGGGAAATTGATAGTTTAAAAGATGAGAACTTAGCGGAGTATATGAAACTGCGAGATCAATTTCGTCTGGATGCGATCGCCCTGAAATTAGTTAAAAAATTCCCCCATCAAGCCGCCCAAATTAATCACCTAATTTTATTACCGGGATGTTACCATCGCTACCAGCATCAATTGGGCAGTATTAATATTCCTCAAACCTCGAATTCTGTATCGACAGAAAGCAATATTTTACCGGCTCTTTATACGTCCTGGGGTGCGGCTGTGGCGGCGGCATTTGACGGAGATGGAGAACGGGCTATGCAACTTAAACCGTCTCGGAGTTACCAATTTAATTATTCTCAACCAAGGGAATATTTTGCCCAAAAATTTCTAGCCTACTCGGAAGGACGGCACTATCTGCAAAAGCAACGGTGGCGAGAGTCAGTGTCGGCTTTAAATGCTCTCAAAAATGAATGGCGATCGCACCCAGAATGGCATCAAGAACTTGAGCGCTTATGTGAGTCTCAGCGTCAGGAGTTAAACAGTTTATCAGAGCATCTGGCTTTTAGTGATTTTTGGTATCAACTATTGGGAACTGAAGCATCTTGTAGCTATTGGGTTGAATCTCGTATTCAAGAAATTGTCGAAAATATGCAGCATAATAAAATTGATAAAAGTCGCGCTTTATCTCAACTTCGAGAACTGCAAAAAACCGATAGTAGAAATCCCCGTTTAATTTATGTCATTGAAGCCTTAGAATTTGAGATTGAGGTTAATGAAATTATTGGTTTGATGAAATATGATCTAGATAATGCCGTCCGACGTGCCAAAAACTGCCATAATCAGAAAGTGAAGCGACATATTGCTGCTATGTTAATAGAAATTTTAATTGCGGCAGTTAATGAAGGTCAAATGAATGCGGAAACAGCAAGAAAATTCGCCAGTTGCGCCCATCAAATTTGCCCCAATGACCCCGAATTTGTGGATATTTATCGTCAATGTGGAATTTATTAAATTATGTCAAATCAACTATCGAATCCTAACCCTTATCAGGTTTTAGAGGTTTCTCCTTCGGCATCAAAAGCCGAAATTACTAAGGCTTTTGCGATGGCAATGAAGCGGAAAAAATACTCCCCCGATTTAATCGCTAGGGCTAGAAAAGCCTTGATGGATGAAAAAGAACGTTTAATTGCTGATTATTTGCATCCGGTTTTACCACCCATTCAGCGGTTGAAGCGACAGGATTTCTCGGAACTTGAAAAACCGATTCCGGTTTTCGAGATGATTTCCGAATTTGATGATCTCTCGTCAGCTATTGGCGCGGACAAATCGGGCGAGGTGGCTCAACAATTGGGGCAAAAAATGTTTATTGAATTTTTAAGTATTTAAGATGATGAATGATTCAAACAAACTGGAAATTACTGCCAAATTTCGTGACGAACTCCAAACAATTATCGGTCAGCTTTTTAAAGAAAAAACTTTAATGCAACAGGAATTAATGGAGAAAGAACAGGAGGAAAATGCACGGCTAGAAACGCTATTTTTGGAATTTTTAGAAGTGGTCGATTCTCTGGATTTTTTGATTGAATATTTGCACAATAACCCAGAACCAGATCCAAAAGCGATCGCCCGTTTTCCCCAGTTAATCGCTACCATTCAGAAGAAACTACTCAATACCCTAGAAAAACGAGAGGTTATAACTATTGATTTTCAGGGGAAAAAACCAGATTTTGAGGTGTGTAAAATTATCGATCGCGAAGTTAATGGCGACCTGGAAAATGAAACGATCACCAAAATTGTCCGGCGGGGATTTCAATATGGCGATCGCCTTTTGCGTCCGGTGGAAGTGATTGTTTCCAAGTCCGAATAATACTGGCGGGTTAAGTGGGAATTTTAATTAATGTCTAAAACTCGCACTAAAAAAGCAAACTGATCGGCAATTTCTTCGATGATTTTAGCCATCGGTTTTCCCGCCCCATGTCCGGCTTTAGTTTCAATCCGAATTAACACGGGGTTGTCGCCACTGTGGGCGGCTTGTAAGGCTGAGATAAACTTAAAACTGTGGGCGGGAACTACGCGATCGTCATGGTCTCCCGTGGTGATTAAAGTAGCAGGATAGGCTGTTCCTGGCTGTAAATTATGCAGGGGAGAATAACTATAAAGAACTTGGAATTCTTCCTGATTTTCAGGGGAACCATATTCAGAAGTCCAAGCCCAGCCAATGGTAAACTTATGGAAGCGTAACATATCCATTACCGCCACTGCTGGTAGTGCCGCCCCAAACAATTCTGGGCGTTGGGTAATACAAGCACCCACTAATAAACCGCCATTACTACCACCGGATATAGCTAGTTTATTTACCTGGGTATAATTGTGGTGAATTAACCATTCAGCCGCTGCTATAAAGTCATCAAAAACATTTTGTTTTTTCAGTTTCATCCCGGCTTGATGCCATTGTTGACCATACTCGCCACCCCCCCGCAGGTTAGCCACAGCATACACACCTCCCATTTCCATCCAAACTAAACGACTTACCGAAAAATTAGGGGTTAAGGAGATGCCAAAACCACCATATCCATACAGCATTGTGGGATTATTCCCGTCGAGTTTTAAGCCCTTTTTATGGGTGATAAACATGGGAACCATTGTACCATCAGGACTGCTATAAAAAACCTGATTTGTCTGGTAATCTTCGGGGTTAAAATCGACAGTTGGCTGTCGATAAAGTTGACTTTCTCCTGTGACTATATTATACTTATAAATGGTGGGAGGAGTCGTAAAACTGGTAAAGGAATAAAAGGTTTCTGTGTCGTCTCGTTTACCATCAAATCCCCCCACTGAACCAATACCCGGCAACTCTACTTCCCGGACTACAGTTCCATCTAGGTTAAAAATATTCACCTGGGAATGGGCATCTTTGAGGTACAGGGCAACAAACTGATTATTTAGGGTGCTGACTCCTTCCAGGGTTTCTATGGCTTCTGGGATGATTTGATGGCTATTTCCGGTGTTAATATCAATGGCTATAACTCGACCCATTGGGGCATCTAAATCTGTCCTAAACCAAAATATTTCTCCTTGGTTATTAATGAAGCTATATTCTGCTTCAAATTCGGATATTAATTCGACGACTGGGCTATCAGGTTTGGTTAAATCCTGATAAAAGACGAGGTTTTTGGGGTCGGTTCCTTGCCATACCGAAATAATCAGATATTGACCATCTTCGGTGACAAATCCATTGAAACCCCATTCTTTTTGGTCAGGACGTTGGTAAATTAAAACATCTTCTGATTGAGGGGTTCCTAGGCGATGATAAAACAGTTTTTGGTAATAGTTAATATCCTCGAATTGAGTTTCTTCGTTGGGTTCATCATAGCGACTATAAAAGAATCCTTGATGGTCGTGAGTCCAAGATGCACCGGAAAATTTAATCCACTTGAGATGATCTTGGAGTGGTTTTCCGGTGTTAATATCCATCACTTTCCATTCTTGCCAGTCGGAACCTGATGCGGAAAGACCATAGGCGATTAAATTGCCATCTTCACTAATGGAAATTCCTGATAAGGCAACGGTTCCATCTTCTGATAGTTGGTTAGGGTCTAATAAAAGTCTGGGTTCGCCTTCCCATGAGTCAATTACATAGAGAACACTTTGGTTTTGTAAGCCGTCGTTTTTAAAGTAAAAATAGCGTTTCCCTTGTCGAAAGGGGATGCTATATCTTTCATAATTCCATAATTTGGTCAAGCGATCGCTTAATTTTTGGCGGCTGGGAATGGTGGAGAGGTAATCAAATGTTACCTGATTTTGGGCTGTTACCCAAGCCTTGGTTTCGTCAGAGTCCAGATCTTCTAACCACCGATAGGGGTCAGTGACTTGGATGCCATGATATTCGTCTACTTGATCACTTTGGCGGGTATGAGGATAAATCAGGGGTTGATTGAGAGCAGACATAATTAATGAATTTGACAACAATATTCTAGTTTAACCTATCATTTCTCTTTTCGGTATAGGCAACTTTTGGGCACAACAATATGTGAGATGCTGGAGCCATCATCTACTGCATAAGATACTGAGTTACTGGGCTATTGACTAACGGGAATCACCCAAGATTTTTTGAGAGAAGAACCGGCCGGACATTGGATTCTGTTTTCCCCGGTTTTGGGAGGGGCGATCGCATCTGATCTGGGCGGTTTACGCAACTGATTAGATGAATGATCTACTAGACAAACTCCTCCGAAATTTTGAGTAACATTTTCATCAGTAACTGCCAATAAAGCACTAGCCAAAGAAATGATTAACTCGGAATCATCAGGACATTCAACCACGGGAGAGTTACCCCGTGATAATTGAATCGGCGCTGATAATTTATCCTGACTTTTACACATTCCCGCCACTGTTTGTATGAGGTTATCTCCAGGAATAATAAATACAGCACCAGCAAAATTAGGCAGACGTGAATTGGTAGGTATAGCATCAATTAAAACCAGGTTTTCATTAACATTAATCGCAAAGTTATACCCAGGTCTACCCTCAGATGTTGTGCGATATAAAGCATCTAAATTGTCGGTGAATCGATTGTAATGAAAAAGCTGTTGGCTTTGGTTTTGCAGTAAGTCGGTTAAGACTTCTCTGGCGACTTTTTCATTTTTTCTATCTCGTCTCTCGATCAATGAGGACCATATCGCAGCTATTATTCCCAAACAACTAATTAGGAAGACCAAGGCAAAAAATGAAAAATAGATGCGCTTAGGATGCCGTTTAATCCAACTTTTAATCATGGCATAAAATTGGGGTAACAGTGTCAACTTCAATTATAGCATTAATAGATTGACGATCGCCACTAATTTAAGACCCATGGCGATCGCAGTTGTCACAATGACCACAGCGAAATGATTGTGCTTCTGTCCCAAAGCCAAACGCCTCTAGTATAAATTTCCAGCGACAGTCACGGGTAGCAAAATAGCGAGTCATTTGGCGAATCGCAACTGTGTTAGAATTTTCAGTTAAAGATAGTGATGTATCTTTAATTTGATAATTAAACAAATCAACCCACTCTAATTTTCCCTGAGAATGCAAAAGAGACAAGGCGATCGCACTGTCGGGAAAACGACTGATCACTGTTTCTAAATTGCCTTTTTGGGGAAGTTTTTTAATCAAGGGTTTAGCGGCCATCATTTGTTGGCGAAAATTATCTTGTAAAAACGACAGCCTTTGTCTATCTTCAGGATACAGCCAGCCCGTCGGTTCACAGAGAATAGTCAAGGCTTCTGCTGGTTTTCCGTCTCGTCCAGCCCTTCCTACTTCTTGGATATATTCTGATAGTAATAGGGGTGGTTGAAACTGAACCACCCACCGGACATTGGGCTTGTTAATTCCCATCCCAAAAGCAGAAGTACACACCACAAATTGCAGCTTGCCTTCTAACCATTGAGATTCAATTTTGCGCCTTTTTTCCGCCGATAATCCAGCATGATAAGGGGCAGTTTTATAGCCAAATTTCTCCAGCCAGGCTGTCAATTCTTGACTATCTCGACGGGTGCGAACATAAATCAAACCGGTTTGCTTTTGATGTTGTTTCATCAAACTTAGCAAGCATTTTCGCCGTCCCATGGGAGTAAAAACTCGGCGAATTTTAAGGTGTAAATTATCTCGATATGGACTCAGTAAAAATTCTTGAGGATCTTGTAACTGTAACACCGTTTTAATAGTGTTTTGGGCCGTGGGATCAGCGGTAGCGGTAAAGGCAGCGATCGCTATTTTGCTACCTGGTGGTTTATGTTTTAATAAAGTGGGACGCACCGCCCCTAAACGGCGATAATCAGGTCTAAATGTATCGCCCCATTGAACTAAACAGTGACATTCATCTAAAATCAAACCATTAATAGAAACCTGGGGTTTATTGATTAAATTCCACACCGGCTTACTTAATAAAGTTTCCGGTGATAAATAGAGCAATCGCAGGCTGTTTGTTTCCAATTGATGCAAAGTGTGCCGCCGTTGCCTGGGGGACATTTGACTATGAATAATACCGGCACTTAAATGGCGATCGTGTAATTCTTTTACCTGATTTTCCATCAAGGCTACCAGCGGCGAAACTATTATGGTTAAGCCATTTTTTAATAACGCTGGCAGTTGAAAACAGATAGATTTACCGCCTCCAGTGGGCAGAACAATCAAGGCATCTTGACCCCTGATAATAGCCTCAACAATTTCCTGCTGAGGGGGGCGAAAATCATCATAACCCCAAAAACGTTTTAGGGCGTTTTTTACTTGTTCAGTTGTGGTGGTTTCAGAAGGTGGAATCATGGCTGTGATTAGGGGTAAAGCGCGAAAATATAACCAAACTGTCGTCAATTTTAGATCATCGACAAATTATCAGTCCCAGATTAGGCAGTCAGCCTAGTTGCCAAAATTGATGATTTCATTTAAGATTACCATTAATCTTGTTCACCAGTAGGGGCAATTCCCAATCCTTAATCAAAATTTGTGATTTCTGCTATGTCACCGACTCGCCAAACCCTAGAATTAAAAACCCTGAAACTTTCCTATTTAGAGTGGAACCCTAACGGTCAACAGCCGTTGTTGCTTCTACATGGACTAGCCGATCATGCCCTAGTTTGGACAAGTTTAGCAGAATATCTGGGCGATCGCTATCATATTATCGCCCCCGACATGAGAGGTCACGGAGACAGCGACAAACCCGATCACGGTTATACATTCGATGAGGCGATCGCCGACCTAGAAGAGTTAATGGATCACCATCACTGGTCAAACGCCCACATTTTAGGTCATTCTTGGACGGGTAAATTACTACCTATTTGGGCCAAAAAACACCCAGAACGTTTCCGCTGTATGATTTTAGTCGATCCTATTTTCATCACTAAAATGCCTGGGTTTCTCAAATTAACCCTTCCCATAGTTTATCGTAAATTAGACTCGTTAAAATGTCTAGGACCTTTTGAGAGTTTCACCGCCGCTGAAAACCAGGCTAAACAACTCAGACAGTTTTCGGGTTGGAGTCCTCAGCAACAACAAGTTTTTGCCGCCGCCATGGAAGCAAAACCTGATGGCAAATGGGGGAGTAAGTTTAGCATTACCGCCCGTAATGAAATCTTTTTAGAAGTGATGAAAATTCCAGGATTAACAGAAGCGATCGCCATACCGACCCTGCTAGTCCAACCGGAAAAGGGAGTTAATCGTATGGAATGGCAATTAAAACCCTATCAAAAGTATCTCACCAATCTAACTATTCAACAAGTGCCGGGGAATCACTGGCCGTTTTTAGTCGCATCAGAATCTTTCAATCAAACCATTTCCGAATTTTTAAACCAGCACAATTAGACCATGAGGATATCACCTTGAGTGTAGAAATAATTGCCCATCGAGGATTTTCTAGTATCGCCCCGGAAAATACCTTAAACGCCTTACTTGCCGCCATTTACAACCAAGCAAATTCCATAGAATTTGATGTACAGATTACCGCCGATAGTGTCCCTGTGGTTTTTCATGACAAAAGCCTAAATCGGATTACTGGAACCGCCGGAACTATCCGCGAAAAAACAATTTCCGAACTGAAAGAATTAGACGCTGGGGCGTGGTTTGGGGAGTCTTATAGGGGAGAACGTATCCCCACCTTAGAGGAGGCCTTAGCAGCCCTAAAATTGATTAAGGGATGGCTGTATTTTGATATTAAACCCCATGCTATATGGTCGGATATAGAAATCAAAACCCTTCTGGGTCTCATCCGGGAAGCTAATTTAGGCGATCGCACTATTTTAACATCCTTTGATGAAGATTTACTATGGCAATGTCGCCAGTCAGAACCCCAAATAAAACTGGGATATTTTGTAGTAAATGAGTCCCAACTACCGGAGCAAATTAGCAAAGCCCAAGCCGCTGGTAATGCAATTTTGAGTAGTCAATATCAAGTGATATTAGACCAACCTAGTATCATCAAGGAAACTCGCGATAAAGGAGTTGATATAGTAGTCTGGACGGTAGACAATATTAACGAATTTGAGAGATTAGTAGATGTAGGAATTGACCGGATAATCACTAACTCTTTGATTGGTGATAATCTTATCAAAAATATCACGAATTAGTTAGGTTTTCACTGTGGATAATCTGTGCTGGCTACGCCCAACTTATTCCATCAGATATAAGCCAAGTTGGGATGAGGTTATTTTGACTAAGTAGCCTCACCAAAAAAGGGCATCAGGTAAGTTATAGCTTGGTCATTCCCCCATCATCATTTGGGCAGTTTTTGAGGTAAATATACTGGTCATAATTCCCTATTTACAGCGTCTTATTTTAGCCGCCTAATGGTCGATTTTAGTAGGGTTAAGCCGACCACATAGAGCAGGCGATCGCCTGAAGTTTAGTTAGTTGGTCTGTACCAACTTTCCACAGTCAAATCGCGCACCCTTTGGATTCGTTGAAAGTCACTATCTGCTGAAACTAAAATCAGATTGTGTTGCCATGCAATTGAAGCAATCCATAGGTCATTATCATCAAAACCAATATCTGTAATTTTAGTTTTTCGTCTTTGGCTTTTTTCTTTCGGAGCAAACTGCTCGAATACCGCTGCTTTAATTTGCCCATAAATAACCGCTGTCGTTTCATCAGTCAGATAAATCCGCAAGTATTGTAGAAAATTATTGACATTAGCTAAGTTTTGTGTATTTTGTGCAGACTTTTCAGCCATAAAAATAAGTTCCCCCTGAACAATCACACAAGTTGCCAAGTTTTCTGTACCGATCGCCAGCGCCTTTTCCCATACGGTCGCTTCTTTTCTGATTAGATAACTACAATGATTCGTGTCTAGTAAATACATACTTTAAAATGGCTGATGGTTGGATAAATTGACCTGGCTACGGCTATCAAAAACCAGTTGCAGACATTCTTCAAAATCATCTCCTACCCATTCTCCTTGGTAATCTACTAGAGATTTTCCCGACCCTTGACGATAAGGTAATTGAGGCACTTTGTTAGATGTTTCTGATGCGTCCTTTGTTGTTTTTTCCGTTGATGAATCCGAGGCGCGAGACTTCAGAAATAGTAGAAATTCTAAAGCGATCGCTAAGATTTCATCGGGGGTTTGTTCAATTTCTTGATGGAATTGTTGTTGAATCGAAACCTGATGAGCTTCCCGATTCGATTCAGGATTGTTGATAATTTTCTGAGTATCCATAAAAAATTTCTCCGTTGGTTTGAGTATGGTCGATATTTAACCATTATAGCAACGGCAATTTGAGGTCGATCGCCTCTAGTGGTCGCTGAACCCACAGTTAATTGAGCATTGATTATAAAACTTTCCCAGTAGCCGGGTCAAAAATCATTAAATAGTTTAAATCTAGGGTAACTGGAATGCGATCGCCAGGACGCACACGCACACTGGGGGAAGCCATCAATTGCAATATGTTTCCCTGCACAGTTTTCTGATCATCCGATGGCCAGGTAGCCCTAACTAAAGTTTCCCGTCCTAGGGGTTCAACCACACTAACTTCTAATTCCAGAGGGACTTTATCCAAAGCCCAAACATCTTGTTCAACCGGATCAGTTTCCGACTCGCTGAGGTTCAATTGCAAATGTTCCGGTCTAATTCCTAACTCAAATCTCTGTCCTTCTTCGGGGTGTATTTTCTCCCGAATAACCATCGGACAAGCCACCGATTGACTCCCCACCCAAAATAAACTATTACCATAGGTAGCCGGGATAATATTCATGGGGGGATTACCCAAAAAAGTGGCAACCATCCTATTAGCAGGCTTACTGTAAACCTGTTGAGGAGTCCCGACCTGTTGAATACGACCTTGTTCTAAAATCACAATGCGATCGGCTAAGGTCATAGCCTCGACCTGATCATGAGTCACATAAATTGTGGTAATTCCTAGGCGCTGGTGAAGTTGCTTAAGTTCCGCGCGCGTATCGTCTCGTAATTGTGCGTCTAAATTAGATAAAGGTTCATCTAAAAGAAACACATCAGGTTCCCTAGCGATCGCCCTACCTAAAGCCACCCGTTGCTGTTGACCCCCCGACAATTGTTTAGGTTTGCGGCTTAACAGATGTTCAATAGATAGCGATCGCGCTACTTCCTGAATCCGTTGGTCTATCTTAGCCCTATCAGTCCCCCGCATTTTTAAACCAAAAGCCAGGTTTTCTGCAACCGTCAAATGAGGATAAAGGGCGTAATTCTGAAATACCATAGCCACATTGCGATCGCGTGCCATAATGTCATTAACTAAGCGATCGCCTATATAAATATCGCCACTGGTAGCTTTTTCTAACCCCGCAATTGTCCGCAAAATCGTTGATTTACCGCAGCCCGAAGGTCCCACCAACACCCAAAACTGACCATCAGGAATATTTAGGCTAATCCCCTCAATCGCCGTAGCGCTATCATAACTACGGGTAATATTTTCTAAACGAACAGTTGCCATTAGCTTTCCAGTAAATTAGGGTTTAATTTGCTTTAACTAGCCGTTCAAGTTCTGAAACCACCCGATCTAATTCATCTACCAAGGGCGTTAGTCCCCCAGTACCAAAAGCAGTTATTAAAGATCGATAATACCACAGCGTGCCGTCCCGCTTCCCACTAAAGCGATCCCATAACTTATCTCCAATTTCTCGATAATCCTTTAAAATCGAACGGGCGTTGTAAAGTTTGTCGCAAGCAGACACTAACTGCACAGAAGCCGAAGCCGTGGGAATATGTGCAATATAAGCCTGTTTACGTTCCCGCCAAGGTGGTGATGGAGTCTGATGGTTATCTGTACAGCCTTTGACAATTTCTGTGACCCGATCGCCAAATTTGCGCCGGATTTCTTTTTCCGTCTCCACTCCCCCTTGGTCTTCGATCGCATCATGAAGTAAGGCGGCGATCGCTTCATCCTCATCAGCCCCATATTCTAAAGCCAAACTCGCCACCCCCAACAAATGCGCCACATAGGGAACCCCAGACCCCTTGCGAACCTGATTAGCGTGTAATTCTGTCGCGTAGGTCAAAGCCTGGGTAAATCGTTTTGATAACTGCATAGTTGCCATTCTAGGGTTTAATAGATAGAGGCGTTTTTTTTAATCATAATGGATCGGTTCCGAGTTGAAGTCATTGCTAAAACCCACAACCCGCAACAGGTAATTTATGCAGCGATGCACCAGGACTATACAGACAAGTTTGTTTTTGATGGTAGAAGCCATTGGCCGTCAGAATTAGAAGCGGGGGAGATAATTGTTAAGCGTCTACTAGCAGGGGAGCGTGGACACTACGGCCCCTTAGAACATCCTAGCATCACATTTAACTGTGGCTATTTTCCCCATAGTGTGATGCAGCAAGCACGTACTCATCGCGTGGGAATTTCCTTCGATGTCCAATGTTTAGCCGGTGATACAGAAGTCACCTTTATTAAAGCCAGTGGGAGTTTGAGAAAAATAAAAATTGCCGATTTATATGATGTTTGGGAAAATGGAGAAAAAGCGATTCGGACTCGCCAAATTATCGATCGCCACAACCAACCACCCGGAGAATACCGCCGCCATGGGAAGAAACGGATTCAAAAAATGTCCCTGCGAGTTCTGAATGAGGAAACCGGAACTTTCCAAATCGGTCATGTCAATAATGTGATGTGTAGTGGTTTGCAACCCGTCTATCAGCTGACCCTTGCCGATGGAAAAACCCTAGATTGTACCGTCAATCACCGTCTCTTAACCAGTGCAGGTTGGCAGACCATGGGCGATGCTTTGGGTTTAATCATTGACGAAAATCACCAAGTTTTGGCGACCACCCAAAATTGTCAGTTGATGTGTAATGGAGTGTGGATAAATGATGCTATTTATACCCCTAAAAGTTTCTGGGTAAATCCTCGGCTGGGGGAAGTTGCACAATTTAATCAGCCCAATCAAAATCCTGAATTGGCTAAGTTTTACCAACCCAGAGGAGAAGTTAAAAGTTTAAAAGCACATCCGGTCAAAGTCACTCACATTGAATATCTGGGAAAACAAATGACTTATGATCTGGAGGTTGATGGACCCTGGCATAATTTCGTGGCTAATGGGATTGTGGTTCACAATTCTTATCGGTACACAGGAAATCAGATCCTCGAACTTGCCGAAAACAAAAAAGACTTGGAAGATATCTTTTATTTGCGTCCGGTCGGATACTATAGCGATCGCCAAGGAAAAAAATACTATTATTCCCCCCAACAGCGACAAGCCGATTTAGACTGGTGTTTAGAAGCAGCAAAACGCTATAAAGCCGATTTAGATAATGGTTTGTCAGAAGAACACGCCAGGGGAAAAATTCCCTTTGACTACCGACAGCATTTTGTGGTTAGTTTCAATCTGCGATCGCTTCTACATTTTCTGGATTTGCGCTATAAAAAAGACGCTCAACTAGAAATCCAAAAACTCTGTGATTTGATGTGGCCCCATGTCCAAGAATGGACTCCAGCCATTGCCCAATGGTATCAAAAAAATCGCCTCGGTAAAAGCCGACTCGCCCCCTAATTAATCCGGTAAAATCAACACCCCCAAGACTTGGGGAAAAAATCACTTAAACTCTCGGAAAATATAGCCATCATGAAACTCCAAGTTCAACAACTAAAACCATCAGCAATTTTGCCTAAATATGCCCATGAAGATGATGCCGGGCTGGATTTATTCTCAGTTGAAAATATAGAAATACCCCCCGGTAAAAGTCATTTAGTCCGCACCGGAATAGCGATCGCTCTTCCCCCCAACACCGAAGCCCAAGTCCGTCCTCGCAGCGGTTTAGCCCTCAAACACCAAATCACAGTCTTAAATAGTCCCGGAACTATTGACGGCGGATATAGGGGAGAAATTGGCGTGATCTTGATTAATCATGGCAATACCTCATTCCAAGTACAAATAGGCATGAAAATCGCCCAGATGGTGATCTCGCCAATTGTACGGGTTGAAGTTGAAGCCGTAGAACAACTCAATTCAACCTTTAGGGGTTATAATGGATTTGGATCGACAGGTTTCGGGGTTTAATGTTATGGAAGATATCGCACCCAATTACCAACCCCCCATCAGACCTAGCTGGGATGAGTATTTTTTGATGTTTGCTAAACTAGCAGCCACCCGATCAACCTGTTTGGCTTTCCCAGTGGGGGCGGTAATTGTCAAAGATAGGCAAATTCTCGCAACTGGTTATAATGGTTCCCCCTCCGGTTCGGTTCACTGTACTACCCAGGGTTTTTGTTATCCTGGACTTAGTAGTTGTGATGCTAGTAAAACCCTACCTTCGCGGGCGGTTCATGCTGAAGCTAATGCGATCGCTCAAGCCGCCAAACATGGTATTTGCTGCGCTGGTGCCAGTATTTATGTCACCCTAGAACCCTGTATTTATTGCCTGAAATTGATTATTTCCACAGGGATTAAGGAAGTCTACTATGAGAAGGTTTTTAATAGTGGGGAAAAAGCTATGCTGCGGGATATGTTCGTTCAGGAAGGTTTAGTCAGCATTAAACAAATTCATCTATCTGAGGAAATTGCTAAACAAGGAGCCATGTTTCTCCTAAATCCCACTTCTGTACCTCGTCCTTGACTGGTGAAATTCCCTAGGTAATGCTGGTTTAAGCCTGATTATCAACCTCTAATAATTAGTGAGGATGACAGCAAAATGATTACTCGCAAATCTTCACCTTGGCTAGTCGGAATTAGCTTGATACCAGTATTGCTAATTGCCTGCTGTGATGATGCCTATAATAGATCCTTACAGTCTCCTCCACGGGAGTTAGCTACCCCTCCCGTAGGGGAAACCCATTTAGATGCAGGTTTAACACCAGCGGCACCGCCACCAATAGCCTTAGAATTTGAGGCCGAAATTCCCAACACAGAAACCTATGATTTAATTGATGAAAATAACTTTCAATTAGTAGCAGCTAATCCTCTGTCTACTTTCTCGATTGATGTTGATACAGCATCCTATAGTAATGTACGCCGCTTTATTAACCAGCGTCAACGTCCGCCCATTGATGCAGTCCGAATTGAGGAATTGATTAATTATTTTTCCTACGATTATCCTCAACCCCAAGGCGAAGAACCCTTTTCAGTTACCACAGAAGTATCCTCAGCCCCTTGGAACCCGCAACATCAATTAGTTCATATTGGGTTACAGGGTAAAACTTTAGCGATCGAAGAATTACCCCCTAGTAATTTGGTATTTTTATTGGATGTATCTGGTTCGATGAATCAGCCCAATAGACTACCCCTATTGAAGGAAGGATTTAAGTTATTAGTTGACCAACTCAGCGAACAGGATACTGTGGCGATCGCTGTTTATGCGGGGGCGGCTGGTGTAGTTTTACCTCCTACCCCTGGTAATGAAAAACAGAAAATTATCGCCGCCATAGATGGCTTACAAGCCCAAGGTTCAACCGCTGGCGGTGAAGGTATTAAATTAGCCTATGAGTTAGCAACCAGGATGCTAAGTGAAGGCAAAAATAATCGGGTAATTCTGGCTACTGATGGCGATTTTAATGTGGGTGTATCCAGTGATGCGGAATTGGTGCGGTTGATTGAATCTTATCGCGATCGCGGTATTTATTTAACCGTGTTAGGCTTCGGTATGGGGAACTATAAAGACTCCAAAATGGAGAAACTATCGAATCATGGCAATGGTAACTATGCCTATATAGACAACCTAATGGAAGCCAAAAAAGTGATGTCTACCGAATTAACCGGAACCCTATTTACCATCGCTCAAGATGTGAAAATTCAAGTAGAGTTTAACCCCGCCCAAGTCCAAGCATATCGGTTAATTGGCTATGAAAATCGCCGCCTGGAAAATCAGGACTTTCATGATGACACCAAAGATGCGGGAGAAATTGGGGCGGGACATTCCGTAACAGCCCTTTATGAAATTATCCCCGTTGGTGTAGAATCAGATGTAAATTTACCGGCGGTGGATCAGTTAACTTATCAGCAAAATGTCGTCAGTTCAGAAGCCTATAATAGCAATGAATTAATGAGGTTGAAACTACGTTATAAACCCCCAACAGAGACGGCATCCCGGTTAATTGAACAACCCATAATTAACCGTAGTCTTCCCCTGAATCAAACCTCGGATAATTTCAGATTTGCGGCGGCTGTGGCTGAGTTTGGGATGCTGTTAAGAAACTCCCAATATCGTGGAAATTCCAGTTTTCAACAAGTCTTACAATTAGCAGAATCATCCAAAGGAGTTGATTTACACGGCTATCGATCCGAATTTATCCAGTTAGTTAAAATGACTCCCCAACGTTAATTGTAAGTAGTTTAACCGGGAGTTTCCATAACCTCGCAGCAGTTTAGGCGATTGTCAATTAAAAGGCGATCGCCACTTCCAACTAAAGGGACTCAATTTTATTTTTCAACTCCAATAGATCAGGATATTGATTAATATTTATTCTAGTAATTCCCCAATCTAAAAATTGTTTTAAAGGAGGGTATCTATTCTCCTGTCTCTGCATTTGTTTGATCAGATCTTTTCCGTGAAACCAAATTAAGTATTGCTGGCGATTCCAAAATTCTTCATCACTAAATTTTTCTTGATAATTTGTCAGATATATTTCCAAATGCTCCGATGTCACTGTATCAACAGCTTGTCGAAATTTGTTAATCATTTCTAAGGCACTAATTTTACACTCCTGTAAAACTAATGAATTCGGAAGAGTGCCACTGCCTCCTGTCCAGGTTGTTTTCAGTGTTTCGCGGGCGCTACTACCAGCTAATAACTCACCTAAAGACCATCGCACAGCTTGATAATCTTGTATATTTCTAGCACTGGTTTCAATCCATTCGGAAATGTTATCTATTCCCGGTGAGTTATTATAACTCCATTTTGAGGAAGGATTTTCTATTTTTTCCTGATACTTTTCCTGCCAATATTTATCAATTAAATCTGCATTCAATAGATAATTTTCCAGACAAGATCTGTAAGTCAAGTATGCCGATACTTTACCCCTTTTATGGCGCAGTGAAAGCAGTTGGGTCTGGGGAGTCGGTTGCTGATCAAAATCCCGATCGCGAAAGACAATATATATATGGTGGATTTGTGGTTTGATTTTGTCCGAAGTAAGCCTGTGCAAAGATGGAAAATCCAAACTTTCCACCCGTGGGTACAATCGTGGGGCGATCGCCTGATATATCCTCAACTAATCGATTGAGGAAACGATAATCTAAGCTGCTTTCCTTCCCCTCGCAAAAAATAGTTTTTCCACCACTAATTACACTCATAACTATATCTCGACTCTGATAATATGTGCATCGGGGACTAGCTGCTCTATATAATCAGAATGAGTAGTAATTATAAATTGATTGTTTTTCCCAAGTTTCGGCAAAGATCTCAGTAATGCTTGTTGCATAGGCGGATGTAAATGCAGTTCAATTTCATCAATTAAAATCACTGAATTATGAATATTCCAACTAGCAAAATCTACCAACATGGGAAAAGTCGATCGCTCTCCTCCCGACATTTCCGAAATTTCGTACTGATTCTTACCATCATACAGGTAAAACCAAGGCTCACTTAAAATGTCATCTACTCCCTCTCGTAGCACAGGACCCTCAAAACTCCGTTCGGGAAAAATAGCTTGATAAGCACGTTCGAGATCTCCATATAAATCTCTTTGTCCTGGTCGTAAATTTTTGATTTTACCCGATTCAATATCTTGATGAAACTGTCGCCACTTAGATAAACGATCACGCAGAATATCATCGGTAATTTCAACTGTTTTATCTGGATCTTCAGTAGTCAAGCTAGTTGAAGTTCTTTGTTCTGTGTACCACAGCACTGTACCCACTCGCTCGAAGACATTAAATCCGTGGGAACGTACCAATTTTCTGGCATATTCTCTACCCTTAAATTGAAAAAGTTCAGCCGCTGTCTCAGCCTGAACTCGTCCATCTCGCCATTTAATAGTTACCACATTTTCTTGAGCCGGAGCATGAGAATAACCAGAGCCTTCCAGATTTTGATAAAACTCTTGAATCGCCTTAATTTCCTGAGATGAAAATTGTACTTTCACGGCAACCCCTGGCTCAAACTTTCCCCAATTACTCCCTAATAATTCATAGTTAAATCCCAGCCATTTTAAGTCATGAAAGTGATTGATCCGACCCGTTGCCATCCCTAAAGTTGCTGCTAGAGCTTGTAAAATGCTGGTTTTGCCAGCACCATTTATTCCGATCAAAACAATCAAATCTTTTGCTAATCCGGTTTCCGAGTCCGTAAAATCTAACACCAGGTTCCGAAATTTTTTAAAATACTGCAAGTTAATCGATTGAATTTTCATCGGTTTGACCCATTCACAAAAGTTCTGGAATATGGCATAATTAAAGATTCAGTTAATATCGCCATAGCCCAACCGGATATTTAATGGTCAAGCCATGGCGATTAGAAATGAGCCGCCAACAAATCCGAGGGTTATTTGTTATAATAAAACTCGATTTCTTTATCTTTTAGGGGTGCAAAACCTGCCGCTTCTAGCATCTGGTTTAGTTCCGACTGGGCGATATGTTTGGCTCCAATGCGGACGATGCGCGATCGCATAGTATTACTAACCCCACTGCGCTGGCGCTGTCCTTCCAAAGCCATCACTTTATGATATAGTTCCAGCTTTTCCGGGGGAATGGGACTCCCATCAAAATCGGTTCCTTGGGCGATCGCCACATCAATAGCATCGGCTCCGGTATTGGTAGAATTTGCACTCATGAGAATTATAACTGCCATATTTGATCAGCATTATTATAGCAGTCATTTATAGGCGTATAACACCATTACTAGCCCTGAGTTTAAATTTGATCATCTAATCCCGGTCTAGGTGTCGGTTGAATTTTCAGCTTTGATAAATGTCGTAACCAGACACCACCGACAACCGCCACAATTAGTGATATCCAAGCGATCGCCTGTTGTAGGAGTAGAAATCCTCCCGTCGCCAATAGTAACCCCAGCAATAAAAATATAGAGGCTAAAACCCGTTGTAAATCTAAGCCTAAATCCTGGGCAGGAAATAAACCAGTTTTCATCCTTTCCCGACTCCAACCTGGTCCGCCTGGTCGCACTTTTTGATAAAATGTTTCTAGGGTAGTTTCCGACTCTGGGGGGGTGAATAATAACACAATTACCCATAAACAAGTGACGCTAATGGTAATAAAAATAATCCGCCAACCAAAGTCTTCAATTTTGAACCAAGGGGAAAGACTCGTGACCATTCCCACCAAGAAACTACCCACGATCGCACTTAATTCCGCCGCCGCATTTACCCGCCACCAAAACCACCGCAATATCAACACTAAACCCGACCCGGTACCAATGGCAATCACCAGGCGAAAAACTGTGGCTACATCGGTGGCTAAAAAGGCAGCTATCGCCCCTAAAACGGTCACTAAAACGGATGATAACCTCCCCACCAATACCAACTCAGTTTGAGTGGCTGTGGGCTTGACAAAGCGCAAATAGAGGTCATTGGTAATAAACGATGCACCCCAATTAATCGAGGTGGAAACCGTACTCATAAACGCCGCCAATAAGGAAGCAACCACCATCCCCAAAATTCCCACGGGGAGGAAGTCTAACATTAACTTAGGATAGCCTAATTCCTTATCAGCCAAATCAGGATAAAGCACCACAGAAGCCAAAGCCACCAAAATCCAAGGCCAGGTTCTGATTACATAGTGCATAATATTAAAAGTCCAAGCCGCCTTTTCTGCGTCGGCCTCATTTTTGGCGGCTGCAAATCGTTGGACAAATTCCCCGCCGCCGTCACTGCGTCGCCAAGACCACCACTGAAGAAAGATATAAGCAAAAAATGTACTGGCGGTAATTCCCGCCGTTTTACTAAAACTAATCCAACCCTCGCCGCCACCAAAATTAACGGGAAGTAGAGACAAAATATCTTGGTCAGGATAAGCGATCGGCACCTGTTCAACTAGGGAATGAATCCCCCCGACACTTCCCAGGGCAAAATATGCGACAATTATCGCCCCGAATAATGCCAGAAAAAACTGGAAAAAGTCCGTGGCTACCACTCCCCAAAGTCCAGCCAAACCGGCATAAATCAATACAAAAATACTGACCCCAACCACACTAAAAAGTTTAAGGTTATTGTCTCCCGCCTCAATGCCCAAACTTTGCCAAATTTCCAAAGCATCAACTACTTTAACCATGGCTAACATGGCATAACCGATCGCAATACAATTCATGGGGATGGCAAAAATAAACGCCTTCACGCCCCGCAAAATTGCGCCCATATCACCGCCATAGCGTAATTCTGTCAATTCCGCATCCGTGAGAACTTCCGATCGCCGCCACATTTTGGCAAAAATGTAGATCATAATCACGTGGGAGATGCCAAAAGTCCACCATTCCCAGTTTCCGGCAATTCCCCGGTTAGCGACAACTCCGGTAATATAGAGGGGGGTATCGATGGAAAAGGTAGTAGCAGCCATACTGATACCAGCTAACCACCAAGGAAGCGATCGGCCAGAAACAAAGAAATCCGCCAAACTTTTGGACCCTTTCCGCGACAGGTAGAGTCCCATCGCCATGGTCAAGATTAGGTAAACTAGGACAATTAGCCAATCAACGTGGTGCATTAATTTTCAGTTAATCTCAGTGAACAAGGCAAAATATCGGTTAGCCATCGCTGAGTTACTGGAGAAAGCGATCGCCCAGTTACAAACCTTACCTGAAAATGAACCCGATGCGATCGACTAAATCTGATCTGAGACTTCTCACGTCAAACCCCTCTCCCAAAAAGGGCGAGGGGCTTCAATGGCGATCGCACTCGATTTCGCACTCCATTTAATTTTGACATTGATTAGGCTTTTTGACCCTTGCGGACTTTGCTACCCATGAAAGTCACACCCAGCAAAGCTAAACCAGCAAGAGTACCGGGTTCAGGGACAGAGGCCCCCGCCAAGGCTACACCATCATTACCACATTCTAGGAATAGGCTGGCTAAATAGTCACCACTACCAATCAAAGACTTATCGAAGCTGAAACCAAAGGTATGGGTTCCCGCTCGGTTAAAGTTAGCAAAATCTAAGCCAGCATTTAACAATTCCTGTTGGGAGTGCATATTAATACCACCAACCAAGTTACCAGAGGCGATCACGTTATCGATAGAAGTTCTTTGACCGAAATAGTCGTAAGCCTCCTGTCTGGTGGCGATGTCAGTACCCATGGTGTTCTCGCGATAATACCCAGAGTTGTAGTAGTGTTGCAGGCTGTTGTATCCGTTATTAATGCTAGTCACACTTTGAGCGCGAACATCACTATAGACACCTAACTGGGATGCGCCAGAATCATTAGTTTCGGCAAAACGCACACCAAAGAGAGCGTTATTTTGGCTGGCGGTGAGGAAATCATCTCCGGTGAAATTGAAGAACAAGTCACCCCAACCAATTACACCACTTCTGGCATCTCTAGTGTTAACTCCCGCCAATGGTGTACCACCAGTTAAGGCAACCCATATAGTATCGGAGGTTTCCATGGTTGCCATACCGTAGATATCATATTGGGCACCACCGGAACCGTCGCCAATGGCATCAATTGCATAGTTCCAGCCATTGTGAAACTGTCCAGCAGTGGCGGTGGTAGCAGTGGCGGCGATCATGCAGGTGGCAGCGATCGCACTTCCGACTAATGTTTTGGTATAATTAAATTTCATAACCCAAACCCCGCTAACTTTTTTTCATCCTTTGCCTTCTCAACATAACTGGGTTTATGTAAAGGTTGCTACCGCAGTGAGTGGAATTACGGTAAAGTTTCTGTAAAGAGGGAACATTTTTATTAGTGAAATTACTGGCTGATTTAATTGCGTGAAAATACAGATGATTTATATATTGATTCTCACTACCCAACTGTGAATATATGGAGATGGTAGCCTCCCCAACGCCCAAGTCCACCACCACGGAGAGTTTCCTAACCCATAAGCTGTAACCCCTATTCTACCGTTACTTAGGTGTTACTCAAAACCATAGCAGGATAACAAGTGAGTAAAAAATGAGTAACGATATCAATACCCCTACAGTAGGGGGAAAGGGTAACTATGAGGGGGGCTATGCTAGATTCTTGAAAGCCTATCAGGAGTTTAAGGGGGAATGTCCCAAAGGAGTGACACTCAAGTTACAAAAGTCCGGGACTAAGTATAATTTGCTATTGCAGTTTAAGCAGCCACCTACCGGAAAACGACTACCCAAAACGGCTAACCTTGAGTGTACTCCAGAAGGGGTGATAGACGGCGTTAAGAAAGCTAAGTTGGTATCTGAAGCCCTGGGAACTATCAGCAGCGCTAGTGAGTTCTGGGATTGGTACGATGCGACTATCTTAGGAAAGAACCAGATTGAGGATAATCTGATAACTTACCGGGACATCTTTAAACAAATTGAGGATGAGTATTTTGCGGGTTACAACCGCAACACAGGAAGACCGCGTTCCCGCGATATCGCTAGCGACTTAGCGTCTTACGAGTCTACTAAAGGAGTATATTTCAGGTTGTTCCCTAACTGGGATGAATATCCTAGCTGGGAGAGTTTCAAGGCTATGCTATA
>NZ_JARPLC010000017.1:48091-56542 GCF_032350395.1 Limnospira sp. PMC 289.06 | reverse complement strand
GTGTCCTCAAATCCGGGAAGAGGCAGGGCAGGGTGAGCTATATGGCCGCATGGTGTTATCAACAACTCTTAGCCCCCGATCGCTTTGAGGGTTGTTGTAATCGGACAGTGTTTGAGTTGTGGTTGGAGTTCATCTTAATTCCAACACTGAAGCCAGGTCAGACTCTAGTGCTAGACAATGCAACGTTTCATAAAGGGGGACGGATTCCTGAGCTAGTGGAGGCGGCTCAATGCCGTTTGCTCTATCTACCACCTTATTCGCCAGACCTCAACAAGATAGAGAAATGTTGGTCGTGGTTGAAAGCCCGCATTCGCCATTGCACGTGAGCAGTTTGATTCTCTCGATGATGCCATGGATTCCGTTCTCCCAGCTATGTCCTAACCACCCTGACTAATGCTATAATTGTAAATGGATAAGTCCTAAAGACTGCGGCCACACCCTGCTTCAAAAGCTTTCTGGCTCTGGCCGGATGAGTGGGACTTAACGGTTGCCCCAATGTGTCAACCACAAAAACGTAATTTTGGTAATTTGGCATTTAAGCTATCTCCCAGATGGGGTAATGTTGGCCTCGGTCATGTTAAAGGGGCTTTTTACGTCTAGCTCACTCGAGCTTACAAATCCACTCATCTCGTTCCTTAAAGATAGACGACAGAGCAACAGGCTCGCGTTCACCCGATGGTGTCATCACCCCCTTAACGTAGGTCTAATCCTGGACCTGCATCGATCATCTCCTTTGAGGAGTAATTTCCGGCAGGAGCCGGAAATTACCGGATTTTATACAAGAGACACTTCTACACCACCAGCAATTCTCATTATGGAAATTTTGCCCCAGCTTATTGAGAATCATCTCAAGAGCGATCCTTGAAAGCCCCATTCTTTCGTTCAAGATTGGGCATCATCGGGCATTTTGGACAGGATGCGGGTCAAAATGAGAATTGCTGTCTACACCACCCCAGACATTGATTTTCCGTCAAATATGCTGTAAAATCTAGCAGGCTATGTGTTGAGCTTCTGCCTCTAACAAACTCAACAATCTTTGGTCGCCTCGTTCCCGGGCTGCTTTCTGTCTCCGTTCCAGAAGACGGCACAAATTAGCCGAATGTACTTTAGCTAATTCTTCAGGAGCGATCGCACAGGTATCCCCACTCGTCGCCGGGGGTGGCTCAGGTTTAGCATCACTTGTCGCTACAGCCACCATCATAGTGTTTTGGTCTCTAGGTTCACCCACAGAGTAGGAAACAGCCCTATATTTCAGGTTTCCGTGGGGTTGGGGGACAGGAATATGGCGAGGGTAATGGAAATGGCAATCTTGGCCCCTATATTTTCCACAAACCTCTGATTCTACCACATCCATTGGTTGAAATTCATGGTTATAGTTAACGCCGCGATAGGCTAGTTTCATATCTGTTTCTCCGAAAGGGTAATTTTTAAAGTCTACTTGGTTATTCTGTATTCATTGTTACATTTTTTCCGGGTGATCCCCAATATTTTACAAAACTTTACATCTTTCCCATAACAGTCCCAGCAACCATTCTACCTAGGCCACTCACTGAACCTTCCCCCCGGCTACCCCACACAACCTGATTCCGCCCCGATTATGTAAATTTTTGTTACAAAAGTTAAGAAATATTACAAAAAATTTTTTGAGGGGGTGGGTTGCATTAGGGGTTCACCCGTGCTATTCTTTGATATAATTGAAATATTTGCGGTTATTTGAAAATTAAATAAAATTTAATTATGAAATTTTTAAATTAAACGATACCATTAGTTCTTGGCAGTTGTCAACCACCGGCGGCAATTTGGCTGAACATTTTTGTAAAATTGACGAAAACATCAACTTTGTCCCCAAACATAAAGCTATAATGGTGGTAGACGGGTCAAAATGGGTCTGGGAATGTCAAAGTACCATCGAGATTAATCTTAGACCCCCATAAAAGGCGACAATCAAACCCTATAGAAACGAGATATAACTAAAGCTCATTTCCAAGGAAAGTCGAATTATGAATAACCACAGTATCAATGGTAAATCCCATTTTCCTAGTTTAGTGCCGACTATACCTATTACAGTAGGTTTACTGGTGGTAAGTGCCGCATTCTATCCCCAAGGGTTGGCTACAGCACAAGAACAACCAGGCTGTTTTGCTCGGACAAGATCAGGTCGGTTGATTAATCTGAATCAAATTTGTAATTTTCCCGAAGTTGTGACCCCCCCCGGTGGTACTGCTGTCCTTCCCAGTGCAGCCGCCGGAGTTTACCAAGCACCCATTATTCGGCGACACCAAGGCATCCCAGTCGTATTGGCTACTTTTAATGATAGCCAACCGTTTCCAATGATGATTGATACGGGGGCTAGTGGAACTGTGATCACGCCGCTGATGGCGGAGGTATTGGGTGTGGTTCGGACGGGGCGAGGTTTGGCGAATACCCCCAGCGAGCAAAATGTTGAATTTGACCTGGGTGAAATTATCTCTATTGAAGTTGGCGGCGCAATGGCTAGTAATTTGACAGTGGCGATCGCACCTGCTTTAGAAGTAGGATTGTTAGGGCAGGACTTTTTTGGTCAGTATGATGTGACTATTAGAGAAGATGTGATCGAGTTTCGGACGAGGGGATAATCCCTAAGCTGCCATTCCCACCCCCCCACCTACACCTACAGATTTTTGAGTGGGTAATAAAGAGCGATCGCACCATTTAAACCTAGTTGAACACATCGACTATCTTTAGATGCGGTTCAGGTCCTGGCTGTTACATCCGGGAAATCTCGCTAAACATTACCCTCACCCTAAATCAGAATCCCTGGGGGGGAGAGACCAGCGACAGGTAAGCCATGATTACTGCAAGGACGGCTATACCGAAATGACTCAAAAAATCCCTGAGCAAGTCGGCGATAAAATGACCGCAGAAATTCCTTTCCGGCGTTTTGGTGAACCATTAGATATCGCCGGGACTGTGGCTTTTTGAATGTCTCCTTTTCCTAGTAGTTATGTCAACACAGAGGTATTGCGCCGTCGTGGGATTTAATGGTTATTTCATTCCTTACCTACTGCTAAATTAGGGCGTTTTTATTAGTAAGATTTCCGTTTTTAAAAACCTCCACTATCACCCCCCTTACATTACGGAAAATAGTTAAGTTTTACTAATCATTCCGTGGAAATGGTTTTAATTTTCCCAAGTATGTTAAGAATTAATACATTTTTATTGATAATTTCTCGTAAACACTTGACGAGATTATAGGGGTTCTGCTATCATCATCTAAATCGCACCCAAGGCTTTACTATGTCTACACGCAAAAAAGTTGGCTGTAACCCCTATTTTATGGCAGTTAAAAATATTCTCTGGTCAAGTTTTTAATCTCACGAATCACGAGTTTTTCGCCTTTGTCCACTGCTCGAACTTGCCACCCCTTGACAAAATAACTTTTTTATGCTGATGGAGTTTTAAGTCTTTCCACCCCTCAGAGGAGTTAAAAGAGTTGTGGGGGGAGTCCGGGGAGGGTCAAGAAAAATGGGGTTATTGACCGCGACGTTCCTTTTCTCGGCGGCGGCGATCGCGCCAATCAGCAAAAGTCAAATAGGCGACACCACTCGTTACCAGAAGCAACAGAGCGATCGCCATGAGAAACAGAATATTAACCGTAGTAAACTCCATGAGTGCTGTATCTTCCCCTAAATGGCTGGCAGTTCATTCAAAATCGTAAACCGAACATGGTTAATCGCCAAATTCCCCAGAGAGACTTTTTCCTTATCGACAGGAAGCCCCTGGTTAGTCAGGCGTTGAAACTTCAGCCCCTTACCTATTTCTATATGATACCAAGCCAAGCCCATAAAAAACCGTAAAGGATAAGGTCCACTACCACCAGTATCATCAGGGTTAGACTCCATAGGAACCCAGCCAAAGCCAGGAATATAGAACTCCAGCCAAACATGATTATACTCTGGTTCTAGGGGAACGCCCCGGCGATCAGCAAAAGCCGGACATTTGTAGCGTCCCACCGTCCGACAGGGTATTTCATTTAGCCGTCCCAAAGCCAGCAATACCCCCACATACTCACCGCAGGACCCTATCCCCCGGTCTAGTACCACGTCTGGGGTTTCAATTTTAGCGGTAAGGCTGTAGTCAAGGCGATCGTAAACATAATTCCGAACATTCAATAATTTACGCAGAATATTAGTTTCTGTCCCCACGGCTTCCTCAGCCGCTTGTCGGACTACGGATGATTCCATGGCGAGGTTATCATTATCTACTAGATATTTATCCTTAAATTCCTGAGTTAATGGCGGGATTTTTTCCACGTCTAAGGGATGAATTTGATATTTAATTCCTCGAACTTCTAATAATGCTTTCCAGCCAAAAATTTGTCTTTCTGTGGAGTTGAGGGGTTTAAACTTAAAAACTGCCACCCTTTCTCCGGCTTCAATTTCCTCCGTAAAGGGTATACCAATATAGGAAATTTCCCGGACTTTTTGGCGGTCAGTTTCCGAGGGGAGGGCGATACGCCATTCTACATCTTCTAAGTAAATCTCTTCTAAAGGTTCGATTTCCTCTACATAAGACATCTCAATCAGATATCCGTTAGATGTAGCATATCTTTGGGACTCATTGTAGTGAAAATAGAGGGGATGAAGAAAAGTGCGATCGCGTTTAGCTAGTTGATATTGTTCATAGGAGTTCGGGTCATCTCGGATAAATAATTCATCTCCCGCATAGGCGACATATAGCACTTCTTCCCCGGTTTCTGGGTGAGTATAGAACCCTAATCCGGTGGGATTTTCAAAGGGAGTTAACACATTAAACTTAGTTTCTCCGGTACCACGTTCGAGACAATAAACGGTTTGTTCAAGGCGATCACATACCCACAATTCCTCATCTCGCACCGTCAAATTTTCGACCCCAATTCCGGGAGAATAAAACCGGGTAATTTCCCGACCGCTAGTGAGACTATAAACAAAGATGCATCCCCCCTGTTTAGAACTAATATAAAGGGTAGAGTTCCAGACCGCAATCCCATCAAGATTATAGGGGAGAGTTACCAAAGGTTCTGGGTTAATATGAGAGATACTATCACCGACAAAAGCCCCTCGACAAACATAAACCGTATCATAGCGAGTGAACCATAAATCCTCGGACCAAACCGCCAAACCCGTCACATCAGCAAACTCAGAAGTCTGATCAGGATTCACCACCGTAGCATTATCAGTTTCCGGGTCTATCCTCAGCAAAAACCCCCTCAAAGAATCGATCGCAAAACAACTTTTACCCACAAAAGTGATACCATAGAGTGAGGAAACCCCCATGGGTCTGATAGTTCTGTGCCGATAATTGCTAGTTGTTCCAACATTCGTTAAATTGATATTCATGCTAACTTTGACACTCCCACTTTCCAAATACAACAATTTTTCACAGTCAATTACGGAAACATTGGATACAATTTAGCTATCTTGATAACCTGTATGTTAACGAGTTTTTGAGTTGAATCCTATGGTTAAGACAACCCCTGTGATTTTATGGACAACTGTGTTGGGTGCGCTGTGTACCCAAACCATTGTCTGGGGTAGCCTAGTCCGACCCGCTATAGCCTACCCATCAAACAGAGATGTGATCATTCAAAATCAACCATCTCCATGGTTAATAGCCTTCGACCCACCCCAGCGGGGGGTTCCCGGAAGACGGGAAGGAGGAGGAACCAGAGGGACACAATGTGCTGACTATGCAAGCCTCATCAGTCTAATTCCCGTTTCCACCATGGGTTTAACCGCCCATGAGAAACCCCAATTGTTTTTTTATCTCCCGGTAGTTAGTGGGGATACCCCCATTGAGTTACTTGTGACTAAGTTACCAGATTCAGAGTCTCCCGAAACAGAAGAAATAGTGATTTATAGCACCCAATTTCAACTGGATATGGAAAATCCTGGCATTGTGGGCATAGATTTGGGGGCTCTCGACGGCTTTCCGGGTTTGGAAGTGAATCAATATTATCACTGGTACCTGACAATTTTATGTGATCCGGTTAATCAATCGGTGAACCAAATCGTGGATGGTTGGATCAAAAGGATCGACTTAGACTCAGATCAGATTCAGAAATTGGAAGGACTCAATGGAAGCGATCGCCTAGAATTCTACAAAGAAAAGACCCTGTGGTACGATATGGTCGCCGCCTTTTCCGAATTACTTTCAGATCATCAAAGGGATATTCAAATCCAGCAGGCTTGGCTAGAATTATTGAGATCGGAAAATCTCGAGCAAGTAGGTAGTAATCGGGTGCGCTTGTATGAACAACCCTTTGTTCCGGGTAGGGAGGAGTTCCGCAATTAACTTCGTTATTACTTAAAGTATCCCCATAAACCCGCCTGTAAATCAAGTCAGCGAGAAATTAACCTGCTGGTAGTGCCACTAGCTGGGGCTAAACTTGAAGCCCTCCATAATCCCTATGAGTTTACATATTTCATTGATAGGTTGTCAAATGACTACCCTGTGGTTGATTCTATTTTACCCCCTTGTTCCAGCCCAGGCTTTATTTTCCCCTAATTGTGATTCCGCAGACTGTTTAGGACTTTCCCAAAGTTTCCCCCTACCCCCCCAAAGTGACCCTAACCGCGATCGCTTTTTGCAACCTCTCCCCCGACCTCCCCAAAGACCACCCAACGGCGAACCAGAAATAGAAACACCACCCCCACCTTCCCCGTCAATTCCCGGTGATGATACTCCCGTAGCGATTAGTCAAATTCAAATAATTGGCAGTAGTATTCTATAGTATTCTATCAACTGAGGAAATTAATGCGATCGCCTCTACCGTATCAAACCAGACCATCACCCTCAACCAACTGCAAAATATAGCCGATCAGATTACAGAAATCTATCTCAGACGGGGTTATATGACTTCCCGGGCTGTAGTTCCCCAACAGACTATCACAGATGGTGTCGTGCAAATTCTCGTGATAGAGGGAAGTTTAGAAAAAATCGAGGTCGAAGGAACCCGCCGCCTTAATCCCAACTACATTATCAGTCGGGTGAATTTGGGCGCGCAAACTCCCCTAAATACCCTACAACTCGAAAATCAACTGCGACTATTGCGGGTTAATCCCCTCTTTGAGTCTGTAGAAGCTAGTCTGCGTCCAGGAGGCGAGGAAGGACAGAGTATTTTAGTAGTCCGAGTCACAGAAGCTAATCCCATACAGCTTAGTTTTAGCTTAGATAACTATTCCCCCCCCAGTATTGGTAGTCAACGTTTGGGGGTTAATTTTAGTCATATGAACCTCACGGGAAGGGGTGATTTCCTCTTGGTTTCCTATAAAACTACTCGCCTAATTACTGAGGGGGAGTCGGATATCTTCGATTTTCTCTACTCTATCCCCATCAATGCCATGAATGGTACGATTCAACTGCGGATTCCTCCTTATCGCAATCGGGTGATTACCGAAGAGTTTGCAGACCTGAATATTCAGGGAAACTCTCAGCTTTACGAAATTAGCTATCGTCAGCCTTTGCGGAGGACTCCCTCGGAAGAGTTTGCTTTATCTGCGGGGTTGAGTTATCAGGAAAGTCAAACTTTGGTGGATAATCAGGGGTTGCGCTTTGGCTTTGGTCCAGATGATGATGGTAAGACCCGTCTGGTGGTTCTCAAGTTGGGACAAGACTATATAAGACGCGATCGCCTGGGAGTTTGGGCTTTGCGATCGCAGTTTAGTTTGGGCTTGGGGATATTAAATGCTACCAATACCGAATTTTTGCCCAATAGCGATTTTGTCAGTTGGCTAGGACAGATACAACGGCTACAGCTATGGCGTGACAATCACCTTTTGATTATCCAGGGAGATATACAGTTAGCTGCTGACCCCCTATTTCCTTCTCAACAGTTTGTTATCGGTGGGGCTCAGTCTTTGCGTGGCTACCGTCAGAATGTCCGCGCCGGGGATAATGGCTTTCGATTCTCTATTGAGGACAGAATTACCCTTAAACGCGATCGCTTGAATTTACCTACTTTACAGTTAGCACCTTTTCTCGATATGGGCAAGGTCTGGAATCATCCCAACAACCCTAATCGTTTACCCACTCAGACATTTTTGGTGGGAGGTGGTCTGGGGTTACTATGGGAACCTATCCCTAATCTGAATATCCGTTTAGATTATGGTTTACCACTGATACAACTTCGCGATCGTGACAACAATCTTCAGGATCATGGCATCTACTTCAATGTGCTTTATACCCTTAACTAGGTGCAGGTTATTCTGCCGTCTCACGCAAACGCCAAAAATTAATAACTTTTTACAAAATGGTGCGTCAGCTTATTTATCCGTTTCCCCTCCCAGATAGATGATTTAGGGGTCTGACGCACCCTACAACGGGTCTATTCGGTGCGTCAGCTTATTTATCCGTTTCCCCTCCCAGATAGATGATTTAGGGGTCTGACGCACCCTACAACGGGTCTATTCGGTGCGTCAGCTTATTTATCCG
>NZ_JARPLC010000017.1:46116-48082 GCF_032350395.1 Limnospira sp. PMC 289.06 | reverse complement strand
GGGTCTATTCGGTGCGTCAGCTTATTTATCCGTTTCCCCTCCCAGATAGATGATTCAGGGGTCTGACGCACCCTACAACGGGTCTATTCGGTGCGTCAGCTTATTTATCCGTTTCCCCTCCCAGATAGATGATTTAGGGGTCTACGCACCCTACTAATTTGTGTATTGTAACTCTTTTACTCTAAAAAAGGCACAAATTATCATAAAACTTGATAAATTTACTTGAGCTGTTATGAGAGACCATGAGATATTTATATATCCTTGATAAACTAAAATGCTTTATTTTCCGACTAAATATAAATTTATAGCCCCTTTCCATTTGCGGAAAATTCATCAATAATGGCAATCAAGAGGGACAGCGATGTTATGGGGTAAGACAAAAACCGTACTACCTGAAATAGCGATCGCCACCCCAACAAAAGCAAAGATAAAAAACTTGGGATGCTGAGTTAGTCCTAACTACTCAGCCCCCCCATGATTGAAAAAGTATGCCCCAGGAGAAAAAATCGTGAAACTCGCAGTATATGGAAAAGGTGGAATTGGCAAATCAACAACCAGTTGCAATATTTCCGTGGCCCTAGCCAAACGGGGTAAAAAAGTCCTGCAAATTGGCTGCGATCCCAAACACGACAGCACATTTACCCTCACAGGGTTCCTAATTCCTACTATTATTGATACCTTGCAGGAAAAAGACTATCACTATGAGGATATATGGCCCGAAGATGTCATCTATAAAGGCTATGGCGGCGTTGATTGCGTAGAAGCAGGCGGTCCCCCGGCTGGTGCTGGTTGTGGTGGCTATGTGGTCGGAGAAACCGTTAAACTTCTCAAAGAACTAAATGCCTTTGATGAATACGATGTCATCCTGTTTGATGTTCTTGGGGACGTGGTTTGTGGTGGTTTCGCCGCCCCCCTCAATTATGCTGACTATTGCATGATTGTCACCGATAATGGCTTTGATGCCTTATTTGCAGCTAATCGCATCTCCGCTTCTGTGCGGGAAAAATCTCGGACTCACCCCCTACGGTTAGCGGGTTTGATTGGGAACCGGACCTCTAAGCGCGATCTGATTGATAAATATGTCGAGTCGGTCCCTATGCCAGTTTTGGAAGTATTGCCGCTAATTGAAGATATCCGGGTATCTCGGGTTAAGGGGAAAACCCTGTTTGAGATGGCGGAAACTGACCCATCTCTAAGTTATGTCTGCGATTACTATCTTAATATTGCTGATCAAATCCTGTCTCAGCCGGAGGGTGTAGTTCCCAAAGATGCGCCAGATAGGGAATTGTTCTCTCTTCTGTCTGATTTTTACCTCAATCCAACCAAGCCTTCTGTTCAAACTCAGGAAGATGAGCTAGACCTGATGATGGTTTAATAAGTCTAGCTACTCAGGATAAGGAATAAGAGGTTATGGCTTTCTTCCAGGAGTTTACTACTACCCTGAAACAAAAGTGGTTAGACTACTATCAGGCTAATCGTGAATGGTTGGTTTTACAAATGGACATTAGTTCCATTGACACCCCGGATGGAGGTAGAAGGCCATCCTCAGCCATGATTTTGGGGACTATCAACGCCCTCGACCCAGAAGCGGCTCTGTTGATGTTCCCCTTTTCCAAACTTAATCCTGATCCAGAAAAGTTGATTGAGGTTCTGGGTTTACATTTTGACCCAGAGCATGAGCTGGCCAGGATTTCTGGTTCTTTACCTGATCAGCCTCCGGTTGCTCAAGAACCTGTAAAGGCTGCGCCGGGATACCATCCTCCCCGAGAGCTAACACTTGAACCAGAGCCAGAGGAAGATTTAGGTCTCGGTGATGCTGAGGAAGAATTAGCTACCGATGACTTAGGTTTAGACCTCGGTGATGATGCTACCGATGACTTAGCTACCGATGACATGGATTTAGGTCTCGGTGATGATGCTACCGATGACTTAGCTACCGATGACATGGATTTAGGTCTCGGTGATG
>NZ_JARPLC010000017.1:0-46107 GCF_032350395.1 Limnospira sp. PMC 289.06 | reverse complement strand
GATGATGCTACCGATGACTTAGCTACCGATGACATGGATTTAGGTTTAGACCTAGATGATGCTGGGGATGACTTAGCCACCGATGACATGGATTTAGGTCTCGATGATGCTACCGATGACTTAGCTACCGATGACATGGATTTAGGTTTAGACCTAGATGATGCTGGGGATGACTTAGCCACCGATGACATGGATTTAGGTTTAGACCTAGATGATGCTGGGGATGATCTAGCTACGGATGATTTAGATTTAGAGGAAAGTAATCCATTTAAAGATGATTCCTCAGATGATATCGGAGAGCTAGATCTTAGCCTAGATGGAGATGATGATTTAGGAGACTTTGGTAGTTCCTCTGATGATGATTTAGATATAGGAGACTTGAATGATGACGACAGCGATTTAGGCGATTTAGGAGACTTAGGAGACTTAGGAGATTTAGAGGAAATCAGTTTAGAAGAGCTAGGAGAGGTAACGACTGGAGATACAGATAAGTTTGATTTAGATCTGGACAGCCTGACCGAATCAAATGATGATGATATCTCAATATCAGACTTTAAATAAGTCAATCATTCCTTAACATCTAACAGGCTGGTGTACTCATTATGATTTTGGAAGTTAGTAGCCAAAGTCAACCGTTGATCATGTCTAAATTTCTGCCAGGTTGTCATCTCATAAATAGCTGGGTGTCAACAGCTTAAAAAGTGACACTAAAACTGGCTTAATTATAAGGAGAAATATATGACTGTTGCTCAACCTGAAGCACTTACCTTTGAATGTGAAACTGGTAATTATCACACTTTTTGTCCGATTAGTTGTGTGGCGTGGTTGTACCAGAAAATTGAAGATAGTTTCTTTTTAGTAATTGGTACAAAAACCTGCGGCTATTTCTTACAAAATGCGATGGGGGTGATGATTTTTGCAGAACCTCGTTATGCAATGGCTGAGTTAGAAGAGGGTGATATTTCGGCTCAACTTAATGATTATGATGAATTAAAACGACTGTGTTTGCAAATTAAACGCGATCGCAATCCTAGTGTAATTGTATGGATCGGAACCTGTACTACTGAAATCATTAAAATGGATTTGGAGGGGTTGGCTCCTAAATTAGAGGGTGAAATTGGAATTCCTATTGTGGTGGCGAGAGCAAATGGTTTAGATTATGCTTTTACCCAGGGAGAAGATACGGTTCTAGCGGCGATGGCTAATCGCTGTCCGAAAGAACCTGAAAAAGATGCGACTACGGCGACTTCAGGCGATCGCAATGCGATTCAGAAATTGCTGAGTTTTGGTAAAAAAAATGAGGATGTCACTAAGGAAGAGTCAGAATATGTAGACCATCCCCCGTTAGTGTTATTTGGTTCCCTCCCAGACCCGGTAGTAACTAATCTGAGTTTGGAGTTGAAAAAACAGGGGATTAAGGTATCTGGATGGCTTCCAGCAAAGCGTTATACGGAACTTCCGGTTTTAGAAGAGGGTTATTATGTATCGGGGGTAAATCCGTTTCTCTCGCGCACCGCAACTACTTTAATGCGTCGTCGTAAGTGTAAACTGATTGGCGCACCGTTCCCCATTGGACCTGATGGAACACGAGCTTGGATTGAAAAAATTTGCTCTGTATTCGGTATTGAACCCCAGGGATTAGATGAACGAGAAGCTCAAATTTGGGCGAATTTAGAGGATTATCTTGAGTTAATCCGGGGTAAGTCGGTGTTCTTTATGGGGGATAATTTGTTAGAAATTTCCCTAGCACGTTTCTTGATTCGCTGTGGGATGACTTGCGCGGAAATTGGCATTCCTTATATGGATAAGCGCTACCAAAAGGCGGAGTTAGACTTACTGGAAAAAACTTGTCATGAAATGGGGGTTCCGGCTCCGAAAATTATGGAAAAGCCGGATAATTATAATCAGATTCAACGGATTTATGAACTTCAGCCGGATCTGGTAATTACGGGTATGGCTCATGCGAATCCTTTGGAGGCGCGGGGTATTAATACTAAGTGGTCGGTTGAGTTTACTTTTGCTCAAATTCATGGGTTTACTAATGCTCGTGATATTCTGGAGTTGGTGACTCGTCCCCTCCGTCGTAACCATAACCTGAAAGATTTGGGTTGGAGTAATTTGGTGAAGGAGGCTAAGGTTTAATCAATTACTGTTGATGGAAAGGAGAGCGATCGCTTTAGGTCGCTCTTTTCGCGTTTGATTAGGATTTTCGATACATTGTCCAGCAGATATGACTATGAACACAATCGTTAATTATCATGTTATTGACCCTAAGAATATTGGGGATTTGTTCTCGTCCCCAGTCAATTATTTTCAGTTTCCGGGTTATGAAGTTATCAAGCGAGATATTCGGACTCTGGATAATTCCCCGCCACTAGAAGACGCGGAAACTCTATTGAATCATCATGCGATCGTTGGTGGTGGTGGGTTAATGTTTGACCGCTTTTTGCCGAATTTTCAACGTTTACAAGCTGGTACAAATGGCAATAGTTTGATTTTATGGGGAGCCGGACAGCAGGTTTATCAACTGAAAAATTCCGGTTTAACAGATGGTTCACACTCACCCTATAATAACAATATTTTTGACTATACCCCTTATTTAAAAGATTTTAATTGTATTGGAATTAGGGACTATAATCAAGGTTATGATTGAGTTCCCTGCGTGAGCTGCATGGATGGATTTTTTGATAAGGAATACTCTATTCAGCAGGAATTTGTAGTATTTTCGCATAAAAAATTTCAACTTAAAATTGATTCATTTCCTCGGATGACTAATGAAGGTAACAACTTTGAGGAAATTATTAGTTTTTTGGCTTCAGGGGAAACTATTTTAACCAGTTCTTTCCACGGAGCCTATTGGGGAACACTGCTGGGACGAAAGGTTTTAGCTTTCCCATTTACCAGTAAATTTTTGACCCTAAAACATCCAGTTGCTATGTATCCAGGGATTCATTGGAAACAACCAAAACGGGAGATAAAAATATTGGGAAAAACTCTATATCAGCGATTTGATGAAAGTAAATTTTTGTGCAGTACGGATAATTGGCGATCGCATCTTAAACACTGCCAATCTTATCCGGAAAGTTTACAAGAATGTCGCGATCGCAATAATTGGTTTTATCAGCAAGTCATGAATCACCTAAGTACAGTATAATCTAAATTCATGCAATTTTGACCTTTGGCCCAAAGTTATGCACTCCGACTACCTAAAACGAATCCTCACCGCCCGGGTCTATGATGTCGCCCAGGAAACCCCCCTAGAATTAGCTCCTAGACTATCCGAAAGGTTAAATAATCAAGTCCTCCTCAAGCGAGAAGATATGCAGTCTGTGTTCTCATTTAAACTGCGGGGAGCCTATAATAAAATAGCCCAATTAACCCCGGAAAGCCTCGCCCAGGGAGTAATAGCCGCCTCAGCGGGAAATCACGCCCAGGGGGTAGCTTTGGGAGCAAGTCGCCTAGGAAGTCGGGCAATTATTGTTATGCCAACTACTACCCCAGATGTGAAAGTACAGGCGGTTAAAGCTAGAGGCGGGGAGGTAGTTTTATATGGAGAAACCTTTGATGATGCCTATGCTTACGCGCGCCAATTAGAAGTCGAAAAAAACCTAACTTTTATTCATCCCTTCGATGACCCAGACGTGATTGCTGGACAGGGAACTATTGCCATGGAAATATTAAGGCAATATCAAAAGCCTATTGATGCTATCTTTGTGGCTATAGGAGGCGGCGGTTTGATTTCTGGTATTGCGGCTTATGTGAAACGACTGCGACCAGAAATTAAAATTATTGGGGTGGAACCTGTGGATGCTGATGCGATGTCTCAATCTTTGAAAGCTGGACATAGGGTAAAATTATCCGAGGTGGGATTATTTGCTGATGGGGTGGCGGTGCGACAGGTGGGAGAGGAGACTTTTCGCCTCTGTCAAACTTATGTAGATGATATTATTTTAGTGGGAACTGATGATATTTGTGCCGCGATTAAGGATGTGTTTGAGGATACTAGATCAATTTTAGAGCCCGCTGGTGCATTAGCGATCGCCGGAATGAAAGCCTATGTGGAAAGGGAGAAGCTCAATAATTGTACTTTAATTGCTGTAGCCTGTGGCGCAAATATGAACTTTGACCGTCTGCAATTTGTCGCAGAAAGAGCCGAATTTGGAGAACGACGCGAGGCGATTTTTGCCGTGACAATTCCTGAACAACCGGGAAGTTTACGCAAGTTTTGTAACTGCTTAGGAAAACGTAATCTCACCGAATTTAACTATCGCATTGCGGACGAAAAAGAAGCCCATATTTTTGTCGGTGTTCAAATTAAAGGCCGGGAAGATGCCCAAAAGTTAACAGAAAACTTTGCCGAACATGATTTAATTGCCATCGATTTAACAGATGATGAATTAACTAAAATGCACTTGCGCCACATGGTAGGCGGTCGTTCTCCTCTGGCTCATGATGAGTTATTATATCGTTTCGAGTTTCCCGAACGTCCGGGTGCATTAATGAAGTTTGTCGAGTCTATGAGTCACACTTGGAATATTAGTTTATTTCACTATCGCAACAATGGCTCAGACTACGGCCGTATTGTGGTTGGAATGCAAGTTCCCCCCCAGGAAATGCAGAAATGGCAAGAGTTTTTAGACACCCTAGGATATCGCTATTGGGATGAAAATAAAAATCCTGCCTATAAATTGTTTTTAGGTTAATGATAATTTTCCATGATTAACTGTTCAGGAATTTCGGCAAATTTAGCGACAGTTTTGGGAATGTTATCCCAATCAAAATCCTGAAGTTGCTGTTTGAGGGTTGCCACATAATCGAGTAAAACTGTCGATTGGTGTTCTTGTCCTAACATCTCTAAATTTTGAATAAACTGCTTAATTTCTCGGGAAACTAAAGTTTCTCGTAAATGGGGTAAAGTCACTTCTACTTCCTGACGCAATTTAGCGGCTAATTCGGGTAATCTCACGGGTTTTAATGAGACTTTATCCGATGGCTGTTTATCTGTGGGTTCGGTGAATTGAGTAGAATTTAGGAACTTCTTGAGTTCAGCTACAATTTGTGATTTAGTCACCGGTTTTGATAAAAAACCATTGCACAATTGCTGTAAATCTTGTTCATGGCGCTGTTGGGGAGATGCTGTTAATAGGACAATGGGAATATGGCTAGTTAGTTCGTTGTGTTTGAGAAACTGGGTGGCTTCTCGTCCATCCATACGAGGCATCCGTAAGTCCATAAAAATAATATCTGGCTGATAAATTTGGGCTAACCTAATGGCTTCTTCTCCATCTTTGGCGGTGATGATTGTATGATATGTATTGGCGAAATATTCGGCTAGTAAATCCAGATTAGAACGGACATCATCAGCCACTAAAATACTAGCAGTTTGAAATTGTTTTAAATTCTCGTCAAGGGCTATTAGAGGCGATAATATTGTGGTTTCTGTGGCTATTTTGACATCAGGGAAATCAAAGGTAAATGTGCTTCCTTGGTTGATTTGGCTTTCCAGATGAATTGAACCACCTAGGAGATGGACTAACCTTTCTGTAATAGTTAAACCTAAACCTGTCCCTCCGTATTTGCGGTTACTTTGACCTTCGCTTTGGGTAAATGAGTCAAAAATCTTCTGTTGGTCTTCGGGAGAAATACCAATACCTGTATCAGTAATGGCAATTTTGAGGTTAATAGAATTATAGGGATGATTTGGTTTGAGTTGTGAACAAGAAGCCATAATTTTAACTGACCCAAATTCTGTAAATTTGATTGAGTTTCCTACAATATTAAATAGAATTTGTCGCAGCCGGACTTCATCCATGATAATACTGTAGGGTATTTCTGGGGCTATATAAACTTGTAGTTCAATATTTTTTTCCTTGGCTTTTTGTTCAAAAATATGCTCGATTTCATTAATGATGGTGCGGATATTAACGGGTTCATAGTGTAATTGTAATTTCCCGGCTTCGATTTTGGAGAGGTCTAAAATGTCATTGATTAATGCTAACAAAGTGCGACCACTAGAGGCGATCGCCTTAATATAAGAACTAGCTTGAGGGTCGGTAATTGTTGATTGTAATAAATCCGCAAAGCCTAAAACTGCATTCATGGGTGTCCGAATTTCATGGCTCATATTAGCCAAAAATTCGCTTTTCGCGCGGTTGGCGGCTTTGGCTTCCTCCGTCATCTTTTTAAGTCTAATATTTTTATAGGTTAATTCTTGGCGTTGCTCTTTTTCTTGGGAGAGTAGTTGTGCGTGAGCGATCGCAATTCCTAATTGGCGTGCTATCGCTTCTATAAGTTCCATTTCATCAACAGTCCAGACTCGCTTATGGTCGCATTGATGCAGGCTAATAATACCATTAGGTTGACCATGATAGAAAGTGGCGATCGCCAACATGGATTTCAGATTTTCTGACTCTTCAAAATATTCATGGGTCTGCAAAAAAGGAGAAGCCATATTCAGTTCTGATAGCTTAATTAAGCAATCATTTTTATGGCATGAAATCGCCCTATCTTGCTCCACTATGTACTCTATATAAGGGTCATTATCAAAGGCTACCGCCTCCTTTAAATCCCCAAGTAAATGACATGGATGCTGAGAATATTTAGCTACTAAAGCCCCATGGGGCAAAGGATATTTTTGGTAAGTATGAATTAGACAGCAGTTGACTTTAAAGGCTTTACCAATTTGTTCCACTGCCGTTGTGAAAATTTCTTGAACATCTAAACTCTGACGAATTTTCTCGGTAATTTTCTGGATGATTAGGGTTTTTTGTAGTTGATTTTGTAGAGCATTTTCGATGTTTTTACGATGAGTTATATCTTCAGCAATACCAGTATATCGATAAATGTTTCCCTGTTTATCTCGCACTGGAAAAGCACGAGACTCAATCCAACGAATTGAGCCATCTGGTCTAACAATTCGGTAAGTTTCATTAAAAGCAATACCTTGACTAATTTGCTTATTTAAAGCCTCAGTCATAGCGTTACGGTCTTCTGGGTGAACACACATTAACCATAAACTAGGATTTTTATATAAACTATCTCGACTTTGTTGCCAAATTTGCTCATAAGCGGGAGACACATAAAGCATTTCTCCGATAGTGCTATTAATAAAGAAAACTTGATGGATATTTTCGGCTAACTGACGAAACTTTTCTTCACTCTCTTTTAAAGCCAGTTCAGTTTTTTTGCGTTCACGCAGTGCAGCTTGCTGTTCGCTAATATCCGTGTGAGTTCCAATTACCCGCAGCGGTTTTCCGTCGGGACTGCGATACATCACCCGACCCCGATCAAGAATCCATTGATAACTACCATCTTTGCACTGAATACGATGTTCACTAATATATTGCTCTGTTTCATCATTTAGGTGTTTATTTAATGCCTCGAATACTTGCGGTTTATCATCGGGATGTATTCGTTTTTCCCACTCCTCAACATTATCGCTAATTTCCTCATCCCTAAAGCCGAGAAGTTGTTTCCAACGTCGAGAAAAATAAACCTGATTGGTTTGAGCATTCCAATCCCAAACTCCATCACCATTTCCTTCTAAAGCAAATTGCCAACGTTGTTCACTCTCTTGTAAAGCAATTTCCGCTTTTTTGCGGTCTGTAATATCCCTAGCTGCTGCATAAATGCGATCGCCTACGGGAGTAGAACGCCACTCTATCCAACGATAAGAACCATCCTTAGCTTGATAGCGATTGACAAAATTAAGCACCGAATTTTTTTGAGATAAATTTGATATTTGCTCAAGGGTAGGTTGCACATCATCGGGATGCAAAAATTCTATAAAAAACCGACCCTCTAACTCTTCTATGGTATATCCTAAGCTGATTTCCCACTGTTGATTTAATCGCAAAAATCTTCCTTCTAAGTCAGCAATACAAAGCAAATCCATAGCCATGGAAAAAAAATCATATAATTCTTGGGTTTTTTGCTGTAAAGCTAGTTCGGTATTCTGACGCTCAGTTATGTCAAAAATTGCACCATCGAGACCCAGCAAATTTCCCTGTTCATCAAACTTACCCCTACCCTTTTCATCAACCCAACGAATACCACCATCTCGATGAATAATCCGGTATTCTACAATAAATGATTCATGTACAGCTACAGCTTGTAAAATCTCGGTGGCGACAGCTTTTTTGTCATCAGGATGAATGATGTTATTATAGGAGATCACCCGATTGTTGATAACTTCATCCGCTCGATAACCGCAAATATCTTCAATGGCATGGCTGATAAATTTCATCGTCCAATCTTGGTCACAAGCACAGCGATAAATCGCACCAGGAAGATTAGCAAGTAAAGCCCGAAATGATACTTCTGAATATTGAGGATTGAGTACATGGGTGTTTAAATTTTGCAATTTTTCGAGCAAATTGGCTTGTTGAATAGCGATCGCCAAATGTACAGATATAATCTTCAGCAGATCTACTTCCTCTGGTAGCCATTTCCGGCTATCACTACACTGATGAACAATCAAATATCCCCAAATATCTCCACTCACCCAAATAGGAACTATCAAAATTCCCCGCACTTGCAGCCGAGCCAGAAATTCTATATAATCATCTCCTAGATGGGTCTGATAAATATCAGCGATCGCCATTACTTCGTCTATAAATGCCTGATACTTCCAGAATATTGGGGCGATGTTTTCCTCGCTGACAAACCAGCAAATATCCTGAAAAGAGGCAGCTCTTATCTGGAGACTACCATCAGATTCTAAGGGACAAATCAAAGCGCGATCGCTTTGCCACAACTCAGATAATTCCGTGACTACCGTATCAAAAATCGTGTTTAAATTAGCCAACTCAACCATCTGGTTAGCTATTTTGAAAAGCAAGTTTTCCCTAGGAGTCGCCGTAGTAAGTTGGTCTGATCGTGCTAAAATCTGTGGAATCATTGGATTTGTCCCCTGTCTGAATCATCTTAGGAAAAATTAACTCGGAAAATTCACAGTGTAGAGTTATATTCCCGCCCCCGTATCAAATACTGTTGACTGAATCACTAAAAATTATCAATGCCTATGATTCCATTTTGCCAGATTTGCTAACCAAATATCTACCCCCTAAATAAACCATGGTAAAATTTGCCGTTAGTGGGTTGAACCTGGTCTATGGGGTCTATGGGGACAGGGCCCAAGTTCCGGTATAATTCCCAATTCAGTTCAAAACCCCGCTTTGTATTGTTTAAAATAGAGTTTTAAGTTAAGTTCACAGCAGCAATCATGGATAAGCAGCGAATTCTCTCAGGAGTACAACCAACGGGAAACCTACACCTAGGTAACTATCTGGGCGCGATCCGCAACTGGGTAGAAGGTCAGAAACAGTATGATAACTTTTTCTGTGTGGTAGACCTACACGCTATCACTGTTCCCCACAACCCCGCCACTCTGGCGACCGATACCTACACGATCGCAGCCCTTTATTTAGCCTGTGGTATCGACCCGGAACATTCAACTATTTTTGTACAGTCCCATATTTCCGCCCATAGTGAGTTAACCTGGCTTCTTAACTGTCTGACCCCCATTAACTGGCTGCAAGATATGATCCAGTTTAAGGAAAAAGCCGTTAAGCAGGGGGAAAATGTCAGCACGGGTTTATTAGACTATCCTGTATTGATGGCCGCCGACATTTTGCTTTATGATGCCGATCGCGTTCCGGTTGGGGAAGACCAAAAACAACATTTGGAACTGACACGGGATATTGCTGGCAGATTTAACCATTTATTCGGTCAACCCGATCAGGAAATTCTCAAAATCCCTGAACCTCTCATTCGTACAGAAGGCGCGCGGGTCATGAGTTTAACTGATGGGACTAAGAAAATGTCTAAGTCTGACCCCTCCGAGTTAAGCCGGATTAACTTATTAGACCCCCCAGATGCGATCGTTAAGAAAATTAAACGCTGCAAAACTGACTCCGTGCGAGGGTTGACTTTTGATGACCCAGACCGCCCCGAATGTCATAATCTGCTGAGTCTATATGCTTTGCTCTCTAACCAAACTAAAGCACAAGTGGCGGCTGAATGTGCAGAGATGGGGTGGGGACAGTTTAAACCCCTGCTGACGGAAACGGCGATCGCCGCCCTCAAGCCTATTCAAGAACGCTACAAGGAAGTTATGAGCGATCGTGGTTATTTAGAGTCCATATTGCGTACAGGTCGCCAACAAGCCGAGGCTGTAGCCAATCAAACTTTAAGCCGCGTTAAAGATGCCCTAGGTTATTCCAAACCTTTGTAATCTCGCTGAATTTACCTTGAATTTTTACATCTAAAACCGCCATAATGAACCGATTTAGGACTGCTTGTTTGAACCCCAAAGAATTTGTGATCACCGCCGAAGTAGCACCCCCAAAAGGCGGCGATCCCACTCACATGATCGAGATGGCGCGGGGTCTAAAAAAACGCGTCCATGGGGTTAATATTACTGATGGCAGTCGGGCTGTTTTAGGGATGAGTTCCCTAGCTTCCTGCGTGATTCTGCAACATCATGGCATTGAACCGATTTTACAAGTGGCTTGTCGCGATCGCAACCGGATTGGTTTACAAGCCGACCTCCTGGGAGCGCACGCCCTAGGAATTAGGAATATTCTCGCCCTCACAGGTGATCCAGTCAAAGCGGGAGATCATGTTAATGCTAAACCAGTTTTTGATTTTGAATCCGTGCGCCTATTACAAGCTATTAATAAGCTAAATAATGGCATGGATTGGAATGACAAAAAGCTGCCCCATGGTCGGACAGACCTATTTCCGGGAGCCGCAGTAGACCCCCAATCTCCCAGTTTTTCCGGGTTACAAAGTCGTTTTTATCGCAAATTAAAAGCCGGGGCTTGTTTCTTTCAAAGTCAATTAATCACGGATTTTGAAAGGCTCTATAAATTCATGAATCAAGTGGCTTCTGATACGGATAAACCGATTTTGGCGGGAATTTTCCTCCTGAAATCCGCGAAAAATGCCATTTTTATTAACAAATATGTTCCCGGTGTTAACATCCCCGACCACATTATCCACCGTTTAGAAAAATCATCACATCCCCTGGAAGAAGGCATTAAAATTGCGGCGGAACAAGTACAAATTGCACGTCAAATTTGCCGAGGTGTTCACCTTATGGCGGTTAAACGAGAAGACCTCATCCCGAAAATATTAGATGCAGCCAATATCCCCCCATTACCATAATAGCGGAGGGTAGAACCATGGAGTTTTCGATATGATGGGATACAGCCAACTCCAGGAGAAGCCACCGCGCGTCTACACCCCTTTCCCCCTGGGGGAGGGGCTTCAGAATGTACTTGATGGCTAGAGAAGGCGAAGCTGTTACCAAAACTGGTGAAGGTGATTTGAATCAGGTCTGACTAACCGAGTAGATGAAGTTGGCATTTGGGCGCAATAATTCAATCAAATGGTAAAGCAACTCAAGGATTTATTCAATACATTATCATAGCCCTCAGAACTGAGAAATTATCCCAAGCCAATCAAGAGATTCTTAGCTTCAATGTGACCAAAATCTAACTTTTGCCATAATTCCCCCCAAATTACCATGAGCGACAATATAACCGAGGTGCGATCGCCTAATATTTCCATTCATCCCCCCACGGCTTTTGTCGCGGCTAATTTAAGGCGGATTCTACCAGATTGGAACTCTGATGATGTTTGGATAGTGATTTTTTTACAGCGATCGCAGTTCCCCTTAACCACAACTAATGATATAATTGAGCAGGAGAAAAACCGATTATGCGATCGCTTTTTAGAATTCGCCCAACCCGTAGCCCAACAACTTAATTCCCAGGGATGGATGACCGATATTATCTACCCTCCCAGCGGTTATCCGTTGCTGTCGAAACCCGGAGAAATCCACCATAGTGATGCTTTAACTGTCGCGACATCCTTAAACCTTTCTCTGCAAAAGGGACCCTGTACCATCGTAATTCATCCCCAATGGGGAACCGCCGTTTATCCCAGTGTGTTGATATCCTCTGCGCCGCCAGATGAAATCAACAAAGCTATCGATTTTGCTGGCTATCGCGTCGCCCCAACTCATAAACCCCACAGGTAACCGCCGCAATGACTCCCACACTGATAGACCAAGAAGGTCCCAACCCCAATTCAACTCCCCAATTCAATAATCCCCCCACCATTAGAAACGGTACAACGCTGAAGATAGAAGCAAAAAAAATATTTCCCGACTCCCTGCTAGTGCGCGTTTCCTCAAATTGTTCATCTGACCCATAAAAGGGACGTTCAGCCCAATCTAGCCACCCCGTGAGTTTTTCCATGAGTAATTCACTGAGGGGGGAAAACCCCAAACTTAATGCCAGCGACCATAACGCCGTCCCAGCCATAGCCGTTGTATTCAACGGGAACCAACCCAGAAATATCGATATAACAGGGGTTTCCATCGCCCATGAAAAATAATCAGTTAACATTATGTTCTGTTTATGCCTAATGGTGGCAGAATATCAAATGTGTGCTATACGGGAATTGATTTAAATATAACCCTTGTGGGTGCATCCGGTAATTCATTAATAGATTTTGGTGATTGAGGAATCAATAATCATGGCAAAACTCAACCCCCTGCAAGTTTTCAAGCGTCCGACCCTTCTGAAACGAATGCTATGGGTTCTGGTAGGTTTCGTGTGTCTGACTCTAATTCCTTGGGGGGGACAACAGTTAGATATAGGTGCAACTAAGGCATCAGCCTCCCAAGTAGCGGTAGGGGTCGATTGGGGTAATGCTTCTTTTCCGGTGGAAAATTTCCAGCAGTATACATCACCTTTTGGCTATCGTGCTGGTGGGTTTCACTATGGTTTAGACTTAGCCGCACCTATGGGGAGTTATATCCGCAATTGGTGGAGCGGACAGGTAGTCGAACTCTGGGAGGATAATCGCTGCGGCACGGGAATTATTATCCAGTCAGGACAGTGGGAACATATCTATTGCCACGTTCAGGGTCATGTACAAAGTAATGCTAATGGTACTTACTTTATTGACCGTGGCGGCGGTCTGGAACTTCGCAAAGGTCAAATTGTGGCAGCCGGGACTAGAATTGCGCGGGTTGGGATGACCGGGAGAACTACCGGACCTCACTTGCACTGGGGACTCAAGTATAGTAATCGGTGGGTTGATCCGGCCCGTGTTCTGATTGCTATGTATCATCAACAAAACCAGCGTTTGTCTCAACGTTGAACAAATAGCTGGTTAGGTTTTGTGGGGCGCGGAGTATAGGTTCATACTGTGCGCCCGGTTGTTTTGTTTTTTGTGGTCTTAGTTAGGATTGCTAACAGGGCTCAATTTAGCCCTGGGAAAGTAGATCAATGGATACCCGTTCCGATGGACTGCTTTGGGAAAAGGTGGGCAATTCTACGGAATTCTGACGCAATGCTGCTACTGGGTTAGTGGCGTTGCAGGCGTAGGTGTTGTCAGTATCGCCGTGGGCGAGGAAATTACAAGGTTGACTTGGGTTGGACTGTTGCCAAGTACACTCAAGGGCTGCATAGTAAGCATCCTCATTTCGGCTTTTCAGACATCTCGCCCAGGCTTCAGGATCGTAACCTGAACCGATACATTGGAGACTGAGACCTAAACCAATGGCTTTTAAGGCGCAGTCGGCATTCACACTACAGCCGTTTTTGTGGAAGACACCGAAGCTGTCTCTGTTGATTTCTTGTTTACCGCCAGTGTGCAAGCCATCCATTTGGCCAGGATCATTAAGTAAATCTTCGGTGGTAATTCCTAGGAAATCTGCTACATCATAGACAAACTCTGTTTGGTCATCATTGAGGACTTCGCCATTAAAGATTAATTCCTCATCTGGTTCTTCTGGTGGCATTGCCCAAGGGGGAAAGGCGGCGGCGGGAGAAACACTCCAGCCTACTACCAAGAAAGAGACGGTGCCGATGGTTGTTAGTAATTTTTTCATAGTTAGTTATAATTTAGAATCAGTTGGTGAGGGAATTTCACAGTTAATAGCCGGGGTCTGAATCCATCAAAAAATCAAGACAATTATGGGTTGCTGAAGTCGCTTAACTTTCCTCCAGCATAGCTAAAGATAGGTGTTGATGTCAATATTTGTTGTGTAAAGATGTTGTAAAATCTGAGAAAATTATGTAAAGGTGGTTGAGGGTGATTGTCTACTCAAAATCTGCTGTCAAGTCAGTATTTTCACGGAAAAAGTGGCTAGGGTTTTGGGGATAAAGGGGAAGCCGGCAATCAATATTGAGCGGAAAAATGGTGGCGAGAGGGTGGTTTTGAGGTAATATCATAGCGAGTTCAGGGTGAAGGTAGCTCAGGATAGAATGGGAGAGTCTCAGTAAAAATACGGAAAGTGATAGTGTTATGAAAGGAACAACTCGAAATCAAATCCCGTCCCAGGCTGCTGGATTTTTGAGGCTGGCGGGGGTGATTTTATTCTTTTTTGCCCTAATTAACTATATTTTGCTGTTTGTGCCACCGAATTTTGGGGATCTGAGATGGCAATTGAATTTTACTACTCAGATGGTAGAACAAGGGGTGATTCCGGTGTTGGCGATCGCCTTAATGTTTTGTGCGTACGGGTTACAGGAGGTAGCTGGTCTATCACCAGAAAAGCCTAAACAGGGGTTCAACAGTCTGAAATTTTGGGTTTATGTGATTTCTGGCATTCTGGGGGTGATGTATTTAGTGCTGATTCCCCTGCACGTTGGCACTACTATAGCGGCGAGTAATGAAACGATTGAGAAAATTAATCAGGATGCAGCGACGGCCCAAGTACAGCTAGAGGAACGTCTGCAAGAACAACAAACGCAGATGTTAGCTATCTTAGGCAATCAGCAGCGCTTAGAAGATTATATCCAAGAACAACAGCTTACGGAAGCACAATTAGCCCGCCTGCAACAATTTCAGGAAAACCCGGAAGTGTTGGGAGTCCAAAGCGATGCTATTGGCCAAGAACTGAAACGGGAAATTGAAAACCGTCGGCGAGAGGCGGAAAAGCGATCGCAACTGGGGACTTTCAAATCTAATCTGCGGGTAGGCTTAGGTAGCTTACTGCTGGCTAGTTGCTATTTGACTATCGCCTGGAGTGGCTTAATCAACAAACGCAGTCGCAAAAAAGCGGTTTAAATGGTCAAATTTGCTGGGCTTCATTGGTCAGGGCTTCCTTGACTCTTTCTAACTCGGCTTGAATCTGAGTATAAAATGATTCCGCCGATGGTTGAGGAATGGGGACACCTGCATCTACTCCTTGACGGCCCATAATTTCTAGTTGCAGACATAATTCCGATAAACCAAAAGCGCCCAAAGTGCCACTGATGGATTTAAGGGAATGGGCTGCCTGTTTTAAGGCGATCGGATCATTTTTTTGGAGGGCTATTTGAATAGTTTTGAGAAGTTCGGGGGCACTTTCGATGTACATTTCGGCTATTTCTTCTAAGGCTTCTATCTCTCGCAGTCCTTGTAAAACAGTGGGATCAAGAATGGGGGAAGATTTGTGATCATCGGTGGTATTGGCATATACTGAGGGTACAATGACATCGCAGGTGATGGGGCGACAGTTGCTGAGAACTTTCACTAATTGTTCCATACGGATAGGTTTGCTGATATAGTCGTCCATTCCTGCTGCTATACATTCAGCCCGATCGCTTTCCATAGCATTGGCTGTAACGGCGATAATACGAGGGCGTGGGGAGTAGGGGTTGTCATTGCTATCATAGCGTTTTTTAATCTGTCGGGCTGCCTCTAAGCCATCCATAATGGGCATCTGCATATCCATTAAAATGACATCATAGGGCTGTCTTTCTAGGGCTTCGAGAACTTCTAAACCATTCCCGGCGACATCAGCCCTATATCCCATTCTTTGCAGAATTTGTAGGGCGACTTTTTGGTTAACTAGGTGATCCTCGGCTAATAAAATCCGCAGGGGGAGTTTTTCTGCTAACAGGGGAATATCTTGGGGCGATCGCATTTGGTTGCGACTCCAATTTTTAATCTGTAGAGGTTCCCCACACAGGACGTTAATCAGAATATTGTATAGGGGTGATTGTTTAATGGGTTTATTGAGAAAGGCGACAAAATCTCGATGATCGGTGGGGTTAAAATTTTGTTGACCGACGGAAATTAACATGACTAAGGGGAGGTCAACGCCGGCTGAAGTTTGTCGGACTTGGGTGGCAAAATTGAACCCGTCTAAATTGGCGATTTCCATTTCCACAATGGCGATATCAAAGGTTTTACCTTGTTTTAACCAGGCGATCGCTTCTGTGGGGCTGTCGGTATCTTCTACCACTAAACCCCAGCATTGAACTTGCTTGGTCAAAATTTGGCGATTGGTGGGGTGAGAGTCAATAATTAATAGTCGTTTTCCGGCTAATTCATCAGCATGATTCCACTGTGGTAATAAATTCTGGCTACTCTGAACTACTATGGAAAAATAGAATGTAGATCCCTGTGTGGGAGTATCTTTATTTATCTGCCAATTTTCTGGGGGATGACCACCGATCGCATCACCACTGACTACCCACATTTTACCCCCCATCATTTCGGCCAGTCGCTGACTAATAGCTAGACCTAATCCTGTCCCGCCATATTGTCGATTCGTGGAAGCATCAACCTGACTAAAGGACTTAAATAAACGATTCATGCGATCGACCGGAATACCAATACCTGTATCCGACACTGCTACCTCAATTTGATAGTGGGTAGAATACATAGATTTTGCAGTCAATTCTAAATCCGAAAACAGTGGTTTTGCTGACACTGATACCAACACTTCACCCCGGGCGGTAAACTTAACGGCGTTGCTGAGTAAATTCACTAAAATTTGCCTAACTCTTGCCATATCTCCCACCACTTCATTGGGGGTATAAGCATCAATGAAATATCCCAATTCTAGGGATTTACTCGCGGCTTTGGTCGCCAATAAGTCCAGGGATTCTTCAAGACAAGTGCGTAAACTAAAGGGGAAGGCTTCTAGGTCTAATTTTCCTGATTCTATTTTGGAGAAATCTAGGATATCATTAATTAAAGAAAGTAGGGCATCACTACTGCTGCGAATGGTTTCGACAAAATCCTGTTGAACTAGACTTAAAGGAGTATCTAATAACAATCCGGTCATCCCAATTACTGCATTCATGGGAGTCCTAATTTCATGGCTCATAGTGGCTAAAAATTCACTTTTGGCACGAGTGGCTGCGAGAGCCTCATCCCTGGCTTCACTCAATTCTTGGGCGGTTTGCTGTCGTTCTATTTCACTACCTATCCACTGCGCCATGAGTTTTAATAGTTCTTGGTCAACGGCTCTAAATGGCTCATTTAAAGGGTTTTGACTCCAAAAACAAAGAGTTCCATAAACCTGACCATAGACTTTAATAGGAATAGCCATATATGCCTCAATTTGCCAGCAATTTTCATCGGCATAAGAGGGGAATCCGGAGACTAACACTGATTCAAAAATCAGGGGGTTTTCAGCCTTTAATGTCGCCAAAATCAACGGATTATTTAAATCAAAATTATCCCCAAATGACCAGCTATTATTATGGTCAATTCCTGCCATAATTTGGGCGGAAGGCTGGGGGGTGCCTAGGTTCAATATCTGGTTAATTATACCGACTTCTAAGTGGAATTTATCACAGCCCAACTTGAGGATTTGCTGGAGTTGTTCTTGCCAGTCTAAATGACGAGATGAGGTGATTTGATAAAGACTCCTAATTGAGGCTTCGCTGTCTTGTAGTTCCTGTTCCCGCTGTTTGCGATCGCTAATATCTCTGGAGACACCCAGAATTTCTTGGACTCTCCCGGTTTCGGGATGATAAATGGCGCGACTGGTGGTTTCAAACCAAATATATTCGCCGTTTTTGTGGCGGATACGATAGGTTAGAGTATAGGATACTTTTTGACTTAAAACAATTTCTAATGTCTTGCTGAGTGTGTTAAGGTCATCTGGGTGAAAAAATTTACTGGGGTGTTGACCAATTAAACTTTCCGGCTCATATCCTAATAGCAACGAACAGGCGGGGGAGGCGTAGCGGATCAAACCTCGGCGAGAGTGATGAGTAATTAAATCGGTGGAATATTCCGCCATTAGCCGATATCTTTCTTCACTATCCTGGCTTTGAATGTTAGCTTGTTCTAAGGCTTCTAACATTTGATTAATGGTTTTTCCTAAGCTGGATAGTTCATCTTCCCCTGGGGGTACTGTTAGCCGTAGGGATGGATCGCGACTTTGGCCGATTTGATTAATTTTGTAGGTGAGGTCTAAGAGTCTGGCTAAAATCAGTTTTTCAAATACCAGTATGGTAATTGCACTTAAAATTATGCCGATCAAAAATAGGGAAAATGTTAGATAAATTAGGCTGGTGCGACCTTGGCGGAAAATGGGGCGATCGCTTTTGATTTGCAGGTTGAGAATCGGTCGATTATAAATGTCTAGGAGGGGAATAGACCCTAGAATAGTGGAAGTGTCTACGGGTTGAACTCTGATGGGGTCTTCGGTATTGATGATCTCTTGGGTTTGTTGGGGGTCTAGAGGACTCCAAGGGGTGATTTCTAAGGAAAGTTGGGTAATTTGAGTTAGGCGATCTATTTCTTTAGCATCAAGATAGCGACCTACTACTAGGGTTCCTCGGCTTGGTCCACGGGCAATACTGGTAAGAATGGGACGGGCCGATAGCAGCAATGGGCCTTCTGGTAACATGACGATCCCTATTGTGGGACAGGGGATTTCCTCTTCTTTCTCAAAACAAGACCGGGAGGGGTTGGAAAATGACAGACTGACTGATTTTAGGTGGGGGGAGAGACTGGGAGGAATGGCGGTTTCGGTTTGGTTGTTGATGTCGAAACCTTTGCTGAAGACGATTTGACCTTGGCTATCTATCAGAATGAAGAGATTTAGCCTCAGATCCATAAACATAGTGTTAGCTAGGTTAGATCGCACATATCGGCTATTTTGTTGATTGATAAAGGCATAGGTATCATCCCATTTGGCTTGATCTTGAGCGATCGTATCTAAATTAGCCAGGTCATCCTCTAAGGCTTTAATTACCCGGACTACATCCTGATGCACCGACTCAATCTCCAGATTACGGAAATTCTGAATCAGGATACAGGATGCTGTTGTATACAACACCACAATTAGGCTAATTAGTGCTGCGCCAATAATGAGCAATGTCTTCTTGTGCAATTTCATAATCTTCCTCCGAGAAACCCCATCCCCTTGTGGGTGGGGAGGGATAGGAACAGCAATTGATATAGAGTGGGCGGGACCCCCAAAAGTGCATCATTCAAAAGCCATTTGAGTGCCATGGGTATTGTGCAAAGTCAGTTCTGCTATTTCTCCCTCGCCAACCACTGGTTTAAAGTAATACAACCATCACTTCCCCTACTAACATACAATCCTGTTGCTTTCTGGGTAATTCCCCTCCGTTGTCCCAAGACTCCCTGGAGTAAGTCTGGTTGGCTTGAAAAAAATCTTTAACCATAAGGTTTGACAGTTAGGAACTAGCGACCCATTCCCAGGTAAGAACTTCAACCCTTGCTCCCAAGGTAGACCCGGAAAGTCTCTCGAATGTTCCACCCAGGTCTGTCAACTAAACTCACTTAGGTTTGTGGCTGTGGTCAGCCTGATCCCTTTGTGGGGGGTTATTGACGGCGTTTTGCCTTGATGATGCTTCTACGAAACAACTGGGATGAGTAAATAAAGTTAGCACCCAACCACCCGGAAAGGCTTGGTTATTTGTAACCTGACATCAAAATAGAGACTAATAAACCCATAATCTGTTGATCCAACTTAAAACTAAGGTAGATACTTTGATTGTAGCCTAGGTTGTTGGTAAAGTTGGCTAATTACATCCATAGGACCAGTTATAGCCTTGTAGGAAGCCCTGGGGTTGAGAAATTGTCTCTGATCCGTTGATGGGTGCTTCTAGGCTTGAAAGGGATTTTCAAAATTAGGATAACGTTGATCAATTTGGTGGGCTTTTTTGGTGAACCAATTAAACAAGAGGTTAAATAGTTGAATTTGCCTCAAAACTTTCTGTGGATCAGATAGGTGAGTGGTCGGCAAAGTCTGTCCGATTTCCTTCAAGACTAAACCCAAGGGAATCTTGATTTCCTCTTGTAGTTTTAGACACCGGGTAAATAGGGGCGCATAAGCAGAAATCAACGAACCTACACCGCCTCGCGCTTGGCCCCATCCGATATAATATAGCCCTTTATAATCATCTAAAAATGCTCCCCCATAACACTGTACAGTCGCTCCCTTGACTCTTTGTAATTCGGGAGGAAGAAAGGGATAGGAAACATGATAGCCTGTGCCACAAACTATTAAATCAAAGGCTTCTCGGGTGCGATCGCTAAATTCTACATCCGAACCGTCTAATTTATCGACGGCGGGTTTGGGGGTGATTTTACCATGTTTGATATAGTAGGGTACTTCATTATTTAAGGTGGGGTGTTTATCGAAAATCCGATATTTTGGTTTGGGTAAACCATAGTTTTCATGACTGCCAAAAGTTAGCTTGATTATACCATAAGATATTAATCTTTGCAAGGCTTCAGGCATCCACCAACGAATTAAATCCGATAGGGGAACCCCAGCAAAGGTTTTGGGAATAAACCACACAGACTCCCGCAGGCTTAACACCGATTTTTGACCGACTCTGGCGGCTTCGGCTGCTAGGTCACAGGCGGAGTTACCACCACCAATTATTAAAACCCGTTTACCCCGGAGTTGGTCGGGATTTTTGTAGTCTTTAGAATGGATGATTTCACCGTTGAATTTTCCGTTAAATTCGGGAAATCTTTTGCACCAATGATGACCATTACATATAATCACCCCTTTATAAATTCGCTTTTCTCCATTATCAAAGCTGACTAACCAGAGATTATTGGCGATAGGATTAACTAGGGTAACGGTGCGTTTTAGTTCAATGTTGGGGCGCAGATTAAAAGCATCAGCAAAATGGTTTAAGTAGTCTCGCATTTGTTTGGCACTAGGAAAATCTGGATAATCATTCGGCATCGGAAAATGAGTAAATTGGGTGATTTTCTTGGAGGAAATAATATGGGCGGTTTCATAGACACCATGATACCAATTACCACCAATATCATCACTAGCATCTACTTGATCATAGGTAATTTTAGCGGCTTTTAAACCTTCGGCTATACCTAATCCGACAAATCCGGCTCCGATAATTAAATATTTGTCGGCAGTTTCTGGGTTGTTTTTTAATGTTGTAAAAGTCATATTTTGGGATTTTTCACAAGTTTTTTATCAGCTAAAACCGAGATTTTATTTAATAAAAAAGGTGTATAGCGCTTGAGTAAATGAATTAAATTTGCCGGGGAGTCTGGAAATACATGGAGTTGATTAGATTTAATCCCTCGTAAGGTCGCTTTCATGACCTGCTGAGGGTCGGTTAACCAAGCCTCTGGTAAACCTTGATAATTAGTGGCTAGGGTTCCATATTTTTCGGCATCTAAAATTGGGGTGCGACTAAAAAATGGGTAGACAGCAGTTACTTTGACATTATAGGATTTTACCTCATCAAAGAGTCCCTCACTAAAGCCTCGTAAGCCAAATTTACTGGCGCAATAGTGGGTTAAACCAGCTTTGCCACTCCAACCAGCTACGGAGGAAATATTGACGATATGACCTTGGCGGCGGCTAATCATATCCCCTACAAATAGACTGCTTAAACGCATGGGTGCGATCAGGTTAACTTCCATGAGAGTTTCCCATTTTTCTGGGGGTGTTTCGTCCATACGACCATAGATGGCTAGTCCGGCATTATTGATTAAAATATCGATGGGAATTTCTAGGCTTTGGACTTGATTAAATAGGGTTTCGCATCCCTCACGGTTCGATAAATCAGCTTCAAAACAGGCGAGGATTTCTCCGGTTTTAATCTCCTGTTTAATTAGTTGTGCTTGGTGGCTGAGAGTCGGTTGATGGCGATCGCTTAAAATTAAACGGCTACCTGCTGCTAATAATTGGCGGGTGAGTTGTTGACCAAATCCGCCAGTGGCTCCCGTTAAAACAACTGTGGCATTTTCTAATTTAGTCATGGTTAAATTTTCGGAGATTTTAGCATGGTTGATAATAGCACAGACCAGGGAATATTTACATTAGGAATTAGTGATGCGGATTTTTGCAGTTGCGGCCATTTCATGGAGAGTAAAAAACGCAGCGATCGCAGAGAAACTGGACGATTACCATTTTCATCTACTAGATTATACTCTTGAGCCCGTTCGGCGACAATTTGCAGGCGACCACTGCGACGCATAATATTAGGATCGGCTGCTAATGCTGCAATAACTCTCCCTGTTAATAGGGGTGTTTCCCAATTATAGCGGTCAACAAGCGATCGTATTGCTGGATCATCTGTGGTGACATTAGAGGCTTCTATTTCCGTGGCGACCCGAGACATATGTTCTGTGTTAACAATTCCTGGCCAAACGGCAACGGAAGCGACATTATAGGGTTGAAGTTCAGTCGCAAAATCCGCAGCTAGGCGATCGCAGGCAGATTTTCCAATCCCATAAACCGCACTAAAAAGATAGGAAAATCCCCCCCAAGATGAAATAGTACAGATTAAACCTTGACGACGTTTAACCATCATTCTAGCTGCTAAAACCGCCGCCACATAATGACTGCGTAAGCCTACATTATTAATCTCATCCCAAACTTGCGGTTCACTTTCCCAAAAGGGTTTACCCTGCATTTCTGTTAAAGTTCGTACTCCCGCGTAGGCGTTATTTACCAATAAATCAAGTTGTCCCTGTTGTTCTTGGTCAATGCGATTAAAAAGTAATTCAACCTGTTGATCATCACTGTGATCAACCGGAATCGCGATACATTTACCCCCGGCTTTTTCCACCGCTAACTGAGTTTCTGCTAAACTGCCTCCGACGGCATCATTGGCTTGCGATAGGCTGCGACCTGTGATATAAACAGTAGCCCCAGCTTCCCCTAAACCAATGGCAATTCCTTTACCTAATCCTCTGGATGCGCCCGTGACTAAAGCGACTTTACCTGTTAATTGGCTCATGTTTGATTAGTGCTATAATTAAATGATTTTGGTCGGGGTAATTAATTAATAACTACCCCTTTCTGGTAAAATTTACGCGGCGGCTTTGATGATTTCATCGTCCGTGGAAAAGTCTACCTCCCCTTGATTGCTATTGATTATATAATCATTTTGGAAGGAATCTTTTAATCCAGAAATGAGATCATATTTGGGTTGCCAATTGAGTTGATTTATGGCTTTGTGAACATCGGCGAAGAAATGCTGAACTCGCAGGGGAAATGCTTTGCGTTTCCCGAAATCAAACTTTTTGGGGTCATAATGAATTAATTGCAGGTCATCTGGGGACTGACCCGCAGCGATCGCACAGGCTTTAGCTAAACCATCAAAGGTGACAAAGCGATCGCCTGAGATATTATAAATTTGACCAATAGCCGTTTGATTTCCTAATACTGCTACCATCGCATTCGCTAAGTCTTCCACATGACCTAATTGGGTAATGTGCATTCCATTACCGGGAACAGGAATCGGACGTTTAGCAACAATGCGATCGAAAAACCAGGACTCTAAGGGGTTATAATTTTGCGGTCCGTAGATGTAAGTTGGTCGAATTGATGTCCAAGGAATTCCCACTTTTTGCAAGTAGGTTTCCGTTTCATATTTCCCTAAATGGCGACTTTTTGGATCGGTGGGATCTCCTTCAATATGAGGCATTTGATCAGACTTGAGATAGACTCCGGCTGAACTCATATAAACAAAGTGTTTCACCTGACCATTAAATAAGTCTGCTAAGGGTTGGGTATCACTTAATTGGCGACCATTATTGTCAAAAATGACATCAAAGGTTTCACCGGATAGCTTTTCCTGCAGTTGTTGGCTATCAGTGCGATCGCCATGAATTTGTTTAATTCCTTCTACCGGACTCGGTTTATTTCCCCGATTAAATAACACCACTTCATGACCCTGGCTGACTAAAATTTTCGTGAGATAAACCCCGATAAACCTAGTACCACCCATGATTAAAATTCGCATTTTATCCATCTCCTAATGATTGATTTTTATGGTTGAGAGTAAACTGGTCACGATAGTTGACTAATGTCTAGCCAGAAACCATAATACCATGGGGTTATACAACTTCTAACTAAAGTGGTAGGAATAGATCCCAATGGTCACTAAATTAATCTTATATGATTCTGGGTATTGATACCAACAAGTTATACAATAGCACAATTAGCCGATGACCAGACCCTATCCAAAAGCGATTTTAGCAGTTACTACAGTTTTCAAGCTATACTGACAACAGTTGAAATTCAAAGTTGTCAGGTAGTTAATTCCATGTTGGCTTTCTATCTTCGCCGTTTTCAGAGACAACTCAAGCGGATATTCAGTAACATTTCACTCCGCACTATTTTAGTAGTACCGTTTTTGCTACAAGTAGCATTAACTGTCGGTTTAGTTGGTTATTTTTCTTTTCGCAATGGCGAAGCAGCCGTGCGAGATTTAGCATTTCAACTGCGCCAGGAATTAACTGCTCGCATTGACCAGCAATTACAAGCATATATTAGAATACCTCATCAGATTAACAAGTTAAATGCTGATAGTTTTTCTCATGGTCAAATTGATTTTTATACTGGGGATAGAATTAATGTTTTGTTGCAACAGATTAAAAATGCACCTTATATTAATGCCGTTTATTGTGCTGAACAAGAAACCGGAAATTTTATCGGTGTAAGTTGGAGTGATGAAGGGTCATTTTTTGAGTTAATGATTAGGAATGATCAAACCAATGGAAATATGCACTTATACGGTATTGATGTCCGTGGCGATCGCCTTTATTTTCTTCGGGATGCTGGACTCTATGAACCTCGTCAACGTCCCTGGTATCGATCCGCACAAGCCACAGGAAAGTCCGTATGGAGTGATATATATTTAGATTTTACCACACAATTACCCACCATTACCGCCAGTTTATCTACTTATGATCCTTGGGGAAATCGTTTTATTGGGGTATGCGGAACTGATATTTTACTGTCTGAAGAACTTAGGCACTTTTTGCAAAATTTAGGAATTGGCAAAACTGGAGAAGCATTTATTATGGAGCGTTCAGGTCTGCTAGTTTCCAGTTCAACTAATGATAGCATGATCCGTAAAATTGGTGATAATATCCAAATTCGTCAAGCCACAGACAGTGAAAATATATTAGTCCGAGAAAGCGCCAAATATTTAACTGACCATATTTTAAACTTTCACACAATTGAGCAACCCAAACAATTCGATTTTAAAATTAAAGGCGAACGGCAATTTGTGCAAATTTTACCCTTTGATGATGGACATGGCTTAGACTGGTTAATTTTGTTAGTAGTTCCCGAAGATGATTTTATGGCTACTATTAATGCCAGCAAACGCACTACAATTTTACTGTGTATTTTAGCTTTAATATTCCCGACAATTTTTAGCATTATGATAGCTAGATGGATTAGTCTTCCTATCTCCAACTTGAGTGCGGCAAGTCAGGCGATCGCTCAAGGAAAATTACAGCAAAAAGTTCATTCTAATGGCATTAAAGAACTCAGGATTTTAGCCAAGTCTTTTAACATGATGACTCAACAGGTGCAAGATGCTTTTACCGCCTTAGAAAAACGGGTAGAGGAGCGGACGTTTGAACTCCGATATGAAAAAGATAAATCTGAAAAACTATTATTAAATATCTTGCCAAAAGCTATTGCTGATCAACTCAAAAATGAACAAACAACCATTGCTTGCTCTATGGAAAATGTGACTATTTTATTTGCAGATATTGTCGGATTTACTCCTTTATCTGCTCGCATTCCTCCCATTCAGTTGGTGGAATTGCTAAATCAGATGTTTTCCCGATTTGATGAATTAGCAGATAAGTATAGTTTAGAAAAAATCAAGACTATTGGTGACGCTTATATGGTAGTGGGAGGCTTACCAATTCCCCGGGATGACCATGCAGAAGCGATCGCCAATATGGCTTTAGAAATGCAGCAAATTATGGATGATTTTAAGACTTGTCCAATCTTGGGTAATATTTCAGGTTGCGAACATTTTCAAATTCGGATTGGTATTAATACTGGTTCCGTGGTAGCCGGAGTAATTGGTATTAAAAAATTCTCCTATGATTTATGGGGAAATGCCGTTAACATTGCTTCCCGCATGGAATCATCAGGAAAACCCGGATATATTCAGGTGACAGACATCACCTATGAACGCCTGAAATATCGTTATAAATTTCAGCCCAGAGGCACAATTAATGTTAAAGGAAAAGGCAATATGACCACCTATTGGCTATTAGGTAAAATTTAGACAATCGCAAACTTTTATTAATCTCAATATTTATCTGCATTCACAATATGATATAATCTCAATTACTATTGGAGAATTATCAAATGATTGCCACACCCAATTTTGTCAATTTATCCCCAGATGATTACCTAGAAATAGAAGCAAACAGTTCTATAAAGCATGAATATATTGATGGGGAAGTCTACGCTATGGCGGGTGCAACTGATACCCATGTTACTATTGCTTTAAATATGGCGATCGCACTTCGTAATCATCTCAGAGGTTCTGGTTGTCGGGTGTATATATCAGATATGAAAGTCCGTATTCAAAAAGCAAATGGTGAGCGTTTTTACTATCCCGATATTCTCGTAACCTGTGACCCTCGTGATAGAGATACACCCACTTATAAACAATTTCCTAAACTTATCATTGAGGTATTGTCAGACTCCACAGAAGCCTTTGATAGGGGTGATAAATTTATGGACTATCAAAGTATTGATAGCCTACAGGAATATATATTAATTAATACCCGTCATCCTCGCTTAGAGATTTTTCGCCGCCAGGATGACAGTTGGCTATTTAATACTTATAGTTTATCTGAGGATACAGAGAACCCCACTTTTCATATTGTTAGCCTGGATTTTACCGAAAAAATTGCCGCAATTTACGAAGATGTTAACTTGAATAATCAATAAATATTAATATGATTGCTACACCCAATTTTGTCAATTTATCCCCAGATGATTACCTAGAACTAGAAGACCAAAGTTCTGTCAAGCATGAATATATTGATGGGGAAGTCTACGCTATGGCGGGTGCAACTGATACCCATGTTACTATTGCTTTAAATATGGCGATCGCACTTCGTAATCATCTCAGAGGTTCTGGTTGTCGGGTGTATATATCAGATATGAAAGTCCGTATTCAAAAAGCAAATGGTGAGCGTTTTTACTATCCCGATATTCTCGTAACCTGTGACCCTCGTGATAGAGATACACCCACTTATAAACAATTTCCTAAACTTATCATTGAGGTATTGTCAGACTCCACAGAAGCCTTTGATAGGGGTGATAAATTTATGGACTATCAAAGTATTGATAGCCTACAGGAATATATATTAATTAATACCCGTCATCCTCGCTTAGAGATTTTTCGCCGCCAGGATGACAGTTGGCTATTTAATACTTATAGTTTATCTGAGGATACAGAGTACTCCACTTTTCATATTGTTAGCCTGGATTTTACCGAAAAAATTGCCACAATTTACGAAGATGTTAACTTTAACTTACCCGAAAACTAAGTTCCTATTTCTAAAATAACGGGTGCATGATCACTCGGTTTTGGTTGGGTTCTGGGTTCAGTGTCAATGTAACAGGCGATCGCATTTTCATAGAGTCCAGGACTTAGATAATGGTGATCAATTCTCCAGCCTCGGTTGCGGGTAAATGAGGCGGCGCGGTAGTCCCACCAGGTAAAATGTCCGCCGTCTTGGGTAAACTTACGAAAGCCGTCTGCTAAACCCAAATTAGCGATCGCATCTAAGGCTTGACGTTCCGCCGCCGATGCCATAATATGATTTTCGCGGTTTTGAGGATTATAAATATCCCGATCTTCTGGCGCAATATTAAAATCACCACAAATACACAGATGAGGATATTTGATTAACATCTGTTGTAGATAATCCCGTAATCGGTTTAACCACTGTAACTTATACTCATATTTATCACTTCCGACACTCGACCCATTCGGGATATAAACATTGATAATACAGATATCATCAATTACCCCAGCAATTACCCGTTTTTGGTCGTCCAAATCCCCCACCTTGTCGGCACTCAAAATAGGGGTAAATCCCATGATTATAGACTCGATATTTAAGCGACTAAAAATTGCCACCCCATTATAGGCTTTTTGACCATAAATATAGACATGATAGCCCAATTCTTCAAAAGGCGATCGCGGAAAATCTTGATCAATAACCTTAGTTTCCTGTAAGCACAAAACATCAATATCCTGACCTTGTAACCAGCCCAAAACTTGGTCTTGTCGAGTCCGAATTGAATTCACATTCCAGGTAGCAATTTTCATATCTTAATCAGGGAATAAAACAGGTTTTTTAATTATAGCAAAAATTATGTCAATTTACAAATATTTTCTGGGATATTCTGAGAATATACCAACGCTGGTAAAGTAATTATAGGGGCGAGAATATCTCCCCTTTTATGGTCTCCTCCACCCACAAATTCAACAGCTTTTCCCCAGAGATTTCTCGATGTTTTGCGATCGCACTAATTTAGTCTGATCAATTGCGATCGATACCATAATATCTCACCGAAGATTTAAGGCAAAGATTCATCACGCCATTAGGTTAATCGCTGGTGAATACAGAAAGACGATCGCACTTTTGAAGCATCAACGAATGATGAAATTAGGCTTTCAGAAAATACATCTGGACAAATAAATTCTACTTATACTTCATGAGTGGCTAATTGATCACTAAAATCTCGCCAATCTGAATCTACTGCATTTAATATGGGTGGTTTATCGGGATGTGCGATCGCCACCGCCACAAATTGGCAATCGGATAAATCAAAACCATCCAGATTTGGATCGTTGGGGAATTCAACAAAATTATACTCGGATATTGCCGTAATCTGAATTCGTTCGCAACGCTGAGGGTTGTATTGATTAGTTAACAACCACTTCAAAAAAGCATCACCAACCCCCGGTTGTCCGCTAGAAGATAACTTCTTCTGGTACTCTTGAATGATTAACCATCCATCATCTAATACGAGAATTTCATTTGGTTGAATTTCTCTTAATCGCCGAACGCAATTAATTACACATTCCACTGATGCTTGAGAGGATTTACCATTAGCCACAATAACCACATTGGTATCAGCAATTATATACATCACGACCCTCTTTCCTCAATTTTTCGTCGCCTTCCTGCTTCGGTCATGGCGGCTAACTCTCCAAGTTCGTCACCCAAAAAACCATCTGGCTAATTATTAATGTTGCCATATTGATCGAGTTCCAAGGCAGTTATTTCTGATATTCCCCGATCGCTTGTTTGGCAAAAGTATAGCGCAGCATCTTGATTAGTTAACTGTTCTTCCGCCAGCCTTCGCTGTAAACGACGCAGCAAATGTTCGCTATGACTTTCTAAAATAATCTGTACCTTGCGGTTTTTCATAGTATCAATAAATATATCAGCCCATGCGGTTTGTGCTGAGGGATGTAGATGAATTTCTGGCTGTTCTAAAATAATTGTTGAACCTTTCGGAACGTAGTAGCAAAGTACCAGTACAGGCAAGATTTGTGAAACTCCAAAACCCACATCGGCGATCGATACTTCAGAAGAGTTCGAGCCCTGGCGAACCCGCACTTCGTAATCTTTAAGGTTTTCGGCAATTGGCTGAATATTAAATTCCGAAATTAAGCCTAAATCTCGTAAAGCTTGCCCTACCTTTTCCTCCATCATATTACTTTGGGTGAACGATCGCGAGGCAAGTAATGCGGGAATGGCTAACTCCCCTCGCTGTCCTACATCTTGGGGTTTTTCCCCTGCCCATAAATATCGCCGACGCGGATCGTCCCGCAATGGCCCAAGATAGTAGAGGTTTTGAAATAATTCCTCAAAGGCTAGAACGAAGTCAGATAAAAAGCTGGCATTTTGATAATAGCTATTGACGCGATCGGGAAATCGGTAATTTTTCAACGGCGGTGTGAGGGGCCAAGCCCGTCCGCGATTTCGCTTGAGAGAATAGCCACTATGGATTAAATCATATTCAGAGTCGTTTTGACTGGTGGCATTTATGTCTTGATCTCTGTCATTTTGGCGGCGCATTCCAAATTGATAGTTAATATCATTGAGGTTGAAACTATAAGCAAATTCTTCAACGGAAATACTGTCAGCAGTTCCCTGAATCGTAGTGGCAAAGCCCAGGGCAGAAATTGAAAATAATGTGCGATCGGGTTCGTTTTCTAAATCGGGAATTTCTAGTAAATTGGGCAGGTTCCAATCGACAGAAACATGGATTTTTCCGGGAATTTGATGCTTATGTAAGATGTCCGAAAATGTCCCTAAGTCAACATAAGCCCCCCTCGTTTCCAGTACCCGTTGGCGATCGACTGCTTCAACAGTTTGCTTCAACATCAGCAACAGTTGTAATATGGCAGTTTTTCCCGAACTATTGGTGCCAAAAAAGCCAGTCAAGGGGGCGATTCTGATGTCGCCAGTATCCTGCCAGGATTTGAAATATTTGGCGCGTAACTGGGTAATCATTTTTATGGTTGACGATCGATTACTTTCATTGAATATATTATCATCATTAGATGATCATAATTAGGGCGATCGCATCTATCTCAGCTTTGGTCAAAGCTTTTCTTTAGTCAGTCAACTAAACACTATTCGTAGGTGGGCAAATATTTGCCCACCTACCCGTAGATTTGTTACGTGAGTCCTGACTCAGCCGGTTGTCCGTTGTGCGATCGCTCAACATGGTGGCTTGGCATTAAATTTGTTGAGCAGGTTCAATATGAACCCTCGTCGAAATCTGGTTAAATGCTGGCTGCAAAACCCCGAAAGTATTTGTTAATAATGATTTAATATTAAATGGCTACACTTGATTTTATAATATTGGGATGGTTGCCCAAATCAAATGGTTTTAGAAGCCCGTGAAAAAATTGCTACTCAGTCAGGGGCAGAAACTTGTTTGAGTGCGGAGAATATGCCGCAGTGGCATTGCATTAATTGATGAACCATCGAAAATTCATCGATGAGTATAAACGGAATTTTGACCTTTTGGCTGTTAATCAAGTTTAGAATGGTTGTTTCTGCAAAATTTTTCTTAATAAAAAGCAGGTTTCAGTTATCACAGATTCGCAGGTTATGATTGGTGAAGAAATATTGTTTAGTTGATTTTTGACCCAACTATGGTATTGTTCGCTACGGTTTAAAAGAGCAACCAGAAACCCTGTGTCAATAATTACTGTTGGTTTCATTCTGTGCTGAATCCTTCTAAGTATTTTTTATTGGTAGCCAAATCGCCGGGTCTCCCTTCTAGACATCCGATAAATTCATGGGCATCTTCTAAAAACGATCGGCTTTCTGGGGATACATCTATGTTTTCGGTCTTGGTTTCTGGATAACGTTTTTTGAGAAGTTGAATGAAGTCAATGAGTAAGTCTTGCGCTTCTGGTGGCAGAGTTTGAATGTCGTTTTGAATTGGCTCTATGCTAATCATAGTTGTGATATCCTCAAAGAATTAAGAAACTAAGAAACCGGGTTTATTTGAACAGAACATTTTTTATGGTCTATCCTTTACCAAGGAAGTTTGAGCAGGCGATCGCACTCCTACTATTTAAACGCCAATCATCCATCCCGCTCATTTCCATACCAAGCTATTCCTAAAATGCTAACCTTCTTGTTTATGTTTCTTACGCTATATCCTGAACCTTTAGGAAAAATATCATATATATTTGGGATTGTTGGAAGTAGTATTTTTTAATTTTTTTCATCTCCCGAAATTCAACAATCGTCTATTAATATGAACGAGTTTTTTATGGGAATTGAAATTTTTACAACAATTGTCATATTTATATCCTGTTGTTTTAATTTTGTTAAGGAAAAACCCAGTTTTCTAATTGTAGTCCCGGAATGCGATCGTAGTGCCGAGTATTGTTGGTGACAACAATTTTACCTTCTGTAAAAGCGACACTCGCTATCATTAGATCGAAATCTGCGATTGTTTGTCCGATTCTACGCAGTTGTGACTTTAATTCTCCAAAGCGTCGTAGAGTCTGATCAGTTAAAGGTAAAACAGGTAATTGTTGGATAAAAAATTCTGCCCGAATGAGATTTTCAGTTACCCGACTAGAATTATATGCGCCATAGTACAACTCAGCAGCAGTTATGACACAAATTGAAATCTTATCCCAGCCAATTTGTCTAACTTTTTCTCTGATTTCGTAACAATTTTTCATCCAGTAAATGCATGTATCGGTATCTAGTAAATAAGTCACAGGCTATATTCTGAGTTGGAAATGCTACGGCTATCATAGATATCTTTGATGATTTCCTCATCGGTGCGATCGTCTTCCCAATCCCCAAATTTTTCCATAAACTTTTCCAGAGGATGTTCTGTTAATGTTGTTTCAGATTGTATATGTTGAGTTGACCAGTTAATCATTTCTTCTTTGATAACTTTGCGTACAACTTTTGTGAGTAGTGCTTCTAACTCGGAGACCGGGATCGCGATCGCGGGTTGATTCGTATCTGGTTGGGAGTTGTCCATAAAAAGCCTCAATTGATGATACCAGACTAGGATGATTCATTACATCTATTCTAGCGAATGATTTTCATAATTTTCTGGCACGCAAATATAATTCCTCACTTTCAAATTACAACAAGGAGAGAAGCAATCTAAAACTTCTCTCCTTTTATTCAGAGAACCCTTGGGAAATTAAAACTCTCCGGCTAAAGCCGAAACACAACGTTCGCAGATAGTGGGATGGTCTGAAGACTCACCGATATGGACAGAGTAATTCCAACAGCGATCGCATTTTTCGCCATCAGCTTTCACCACCCCAACCGCCATAAATTCCGACTCACTTTTATACTGCAAATCCGCCAGTTTATCGGGATTTTCCAATAGCTCCACCTGAGAACAAATCAACAGATATCGCAAAGCATCAACCCCGTTATTCTGCTTAAATTCCGCCGGATTTGGATTCATTGCCGCTAACTGTTGACGCAATTTTTCATCTGCCACATATAGCCGTACTTTAGCATCCAGAGAAGAACCCACCATTTTATCCTTGCGCGCCTGTTCCATCACCTGATTAACCTCAGCGCGAATCTCCCGTAATTTTACCCAAAACTCTGCTAATTCAGGCTTTTTCCAGGTTTCATCTAACCGAACCCAACCAGATTCAAACACTGATAAATAGGGGGTAGAATAGGGCATATTTTGCCAGATATCTTCGGCCGTATGACACAAAACTGGCGCGATCGCTTTCGCCAAATTTTCCAGAGCGATCGCCAAAACCGTCTGACAACTGCGCCGCCGGAAACCATTTTCCGCGCTAATATATAGTCGGTCTTTCGCAATATCCAAATAGAAATTGGATAAATCCACCACACAGAAATTCTGCACCGTTTGGAAAAAGCGGAAAAACTGATAAGTTTCAAAAGCGTCTTTCACTTCCGCAAACACTTCCGTCATGCGGTGCAACATATACCGATCTAACTCTGGTAAATCCTGATAGGCGATCGCATCTTTTGCCGGGTCAAAATCATGCAAATTCCCCAACAAAAACCGCGCCGTATTCCTAATTTTACGGTAAACATCCGACATCTGTTTTAGGATATTTTTACCCAAAGGTACATCTGCAGAATAATCCACCGAAGACACCCACAAACGCAGGATATCCGCACCATAAGCCGGCTCTTGTTGTTGATTTTTGCCCCCATTAATAACCACAGCCGGATCTACCACATTACCGATAGATTTACTCATTTTCCGGCCGTTTTCATCCAGGACAAAACCATGAGTTAGTACAGTTTTATAAGGTGCAATCCCATAGTTAGCCACACTGGTCAACAAACTAGACTGAAACCAACCCCGATGTTGATCAGAACCTTCTAAATAAATATCAGCCGGATAAGCCAATTCTGGGCGCTGTTTAGCCACCGCCGCCCAAGAGGAACCCGAATCAAACCAGACATCCATAGTATCGGTTCCCTTGCGGTATTTCTTGCCATTATTAACATAGGATTCCGGCAGTAATTCCTCAACCGAAAGTTCCCACCAAGCATCAGTACCTCGTTCAGCAATAATACCTTTTACATGGTTAATCGTTTCCTCATTTAGCAGAGGTTCCCCCGTTTCTTCCTCATAAAAAACCGGAATCGGAACCCCCCAACTGCGCTGACGAGAAATACACCAATCACTGCGATCGCTTACCATTGGCGTAATCCTATTTTCTCCCTGGGGGGGAATCCACTGCACCTGTTTAATAGCCTCTAAAGCCTGTGACCGGAAACCTTCCACCGACGCAAACCATTGTTCTGTCGCCCTAAAAATTGTCGGTTTTTTCGTCCGCCAATCATAGGGATATTTATGTTGATAGGGTTCCTCCTTAATCAAAGAACCCGCCTCTTGTAACGCTTCAATAATCGCGCTATTAGCATCTTTGAGAACATTTAAACCCGCAAACTCTCCCGCCTCCTCCGTAAAATCACCATTTTCATCTACTGGCGAAAGTATAGGTAAACCATAACGCTGACCTACGATATAATCTTCCTGACCGTGACCGGGTGCTGTATGAACCAAACCCGTCCCCGATTCAGTAGTCACATAATCACCACCAATTAAAATCCGACTTTCCCGGTCAAATAGAGGATGTTTATAGGTGCAATTTTCTAGCAGTTCGCCTTTTACCGTGGCTTTCACAGTTAAATTAGTCTCAAAAGTAGCTGATAACCTTTCCACTAATTCCGCCGCCACCAACAGATATTTAAACTCAATAGAACTCTCAGAATCCCCTTGAGTTTCTACCACCGAATATGTTAATTCTGGATTCAGAGAAACTGCCAAATTTCCCGGAATCGTCCACGGCGTAGTCGTCCAGATTGCTACTCCTAAATCCGGTAAATATGGACTCAGTAACTCTCGCACCGATTCAGCTAAACTCGTAATTCTGAAAGCCGCATAAATACTGCGGGAGGTGTGACCTTCTGGATATTCTAACTCCGCTTCCGCCAGGGCTGTTTTGGAACTCGGACTCCAATGGACGGGTTTTAGACCCCGATAAATGTATCCCTTGAGAACCATTTGAGCGAATACAGCAATTTGGGCCGCTTCGTATTCGGGAGTTAGGGTTAAATAGGGGTTGTCCCAGTCTCCCCACACCCCATAACGTTGAAATTGGGTTTTTTGTTCTTCAACCGTTTTCAGGGCAAAATCTCGCGCTTTCTCACGCAAAGTCATCGGCGTGAGTTGTTCCCTTTCTGACTGCTTCATCTGTTGCAGCACTTTCAACTCAATCGGGAGTCCGTGACAGTCCCAACCCGGCACATAGCGCACTTTTTGCCCCTGTAGAGTTTGGTAGCGGTTAATAATATCTTTGAGAATCTTATTCAGGGCGTGGCCTATGTGTAGCTGTCCATTCGCATAAGGCGGGCCATCATGAATTACAAACCGATCGCCCGGATTGTTTTCACAGAGGCGATCGTATATCTGGTTATCCGCCCAAAATTTTTGTAATTCTGGTTCCCGTTTGACGGCATTAGCCCGCATATCAAACTTGGTTTTGGGCAGGTTAACCGTGTCTTTGTAGGCGTTTTTTTCGGTCACGGCAGTATACTGAACGATTCTCTAGGGTTAGCAGTTTTCAGATATTTTAACTCTGTTGGGGACGGCTTGCCACAAATTCCCCATCGCTGTGTTTAGTTTTGTAACGTTCCTTAAAATAATCGGGCGATCGCCTGATATGATTAGACCTTGGTTTATATCATCGCTTTGGGAAGTTTTGGGAGGAACAATGGACTTTATTACCAACTTGTTCAGCAATGTCAATTTTGAACTGATCGCCCAGTTACTAATGCTATCGCTGATTGTGATTGCTGGCCCGGTGGTGATCGTATTGTTGGCGTTTCGTGGGGGCGACCTGTAGCATCAGACCCCCAAAATCTCTGAATCCAACGGAGGCGGGTGGGTTTTACCTACCCTCCCATTTTCCTGTGCCTACCAGCAGACCTACATCGACTCAAATTTAGTCCTGGATGTAATCCTGTCCATTCACTAAAGCCATTTCCGCCCGGACGAACTCCCGCCCCAGGTATAGGGCATGATCAAAACAACTCAGCGGACACCGACTCGCTTCTTCTGTGATTTTAATACCTAATTCTTTCGCCGTTCTTCCCCGGTAAATACCCATGGGAGTCCGCTTTAGTTCCCCTTTACACGGGAAAGGTTCCCCCGTGTCTGGATCAACCGCTAGGCCCTGTTCGTTGATATCGTTGCTATAATGTTCCGCACAAATTAAGCCCCTTTCTCGATCAATATAAATGATAAAATAGCCCGCCGGATCGAGTTTAATAAAACGCTGGGAGAGCTTGTCATCTAACGCTATGCGTTCTTCTGGAGATAGGTTGGTGTTCGTTGATAGAGTAGACACAAAAGTTAAAAATGCGATCGCTACAATACAGTCTACTTATTACTTTACAATATGTCGAATATTTAACCGAGGATTGTATTAATTTATACAGAAACCTCCAAGTATTAAAAAATAGTAATTGGCCATTTGCCACTAGATATAGCGTAAAACGAGAAATTTGTCAATACCTGTCACTAAATATATATATGGAGTAAATTAGTAAAGCTGATTCAAATTTCAGACATAAACAGACCATGCAAACCCTATCAACCACAACTGATACCCCCTTCAATCGCCAAATTCAGGTAATCCGGCGGGATGGATCGTTAACCCTTTTGGATGTGTCCAGAATTCGCGCAGTCGTTAACTGGGCTTGTGAAGGCTTAGATGCTAACCCCATTACTTTAGAAGCTGGACTGACCACTCGCCTTAAAAACGGCGTCACCACCAGGGAAATTCAAGATAACTTAATAGGTTGTGCCCTAGAGTTGTGTAGCCCCTCCGACCCAGACTGGCGGTATGTAGCCGGGAGGCTGCATATCTGGAATTTATGGAAAGATACCCTGGTTAGCCGTGGCTATCAATATGAGGATTATTGCCAAACCGTTACTACCAAAGTCAAAGCCGGTCAATATGACGATCGCTTATTAAAATATACCCCCGAACAGTTGAGAGAAGCCGGAACCTGGATTAACCCCCAATGGGATAAGGATTATGATTATGCGGGGGCGATTTTACTAACTAAACGTTATTTATTACCCCAGGAATTACCCCAAGAAGCCCTATTATCTTGTGCCTTATTATTAGCCGTAGTCGAAGCTCCAGAAAAACGAATGTTTTGGGCGCATAAATTCTATCAAGCGATCGCCCTGCGTCAGATTTCTTTAGCCACCCCAATTTTAGCTAATTTGCGGATTCCTAACGGGTCTTTGAGTTCCTGTTTTATTATCGGTATGGATGATAATTTAGAGAACATATTTGACACCATTAAAGACGCTGCCCGAATTTCTAAAAATGGTGGCGGTGTCGGCGTAAATGTCAGCCGCATTAGGGCGACAGGTAGCTGGGTAATGGGTAAGCCTAACGCTTCCGGTGGTGTAATTCCCTGGATTAAACTGTTAAATGATACCGCTATTGCTGTTAATCAGGGAGGCCGTCGGGCTGGGGCAATTACAGTCAGTTTAGATGTGTGGCATTTAGACATTCTCGAATTTCTGGAAATGCAAACCGAGAATGGAGACCAGCGCCGGAAGGCTTATGATATTTTCCCCCAATTAGTGATTTCTGATGAATTCATGCGGCGGGTGCGTAACTGCGAAAACTGGACTTTAGTTGACCCCTACGAAGTCCGGGTAAAATTAGGCATAGAATTATCAGAATTGTGGGGAGAAGAATTTGAGTTATCTTATCAAAAAATCGAATCCTCTTTAGATTCTAAATTAAAGCTATATAAGCGGATTAATGCTAGGGAACTGTTCAAAAATATTATGCGATCGCAAGTAGAAACCGGGATGCCTTATCTGTGGTTTAAAGATACTAGCAACGCTGCCAATCCTAACCAACACGAAGGATATATTCCTGGGGGTAATTTGTGCCAAGAATCTTGGTCTAACGTCAAACCAGGAGAACTCGCCCATACCTGCAACTTAAACAGTCTCAATTTAGCTAATTTAGATTGGCAAGACCTACCCAATATTTGCGAAATAGCCGTCCGAATTTTAGACAACACCATCGAAATTACCCACCCACCATTTCAAGCCAGTATTGACCATAATCAATGTTATCGCACCATTGGCGTAGGTGTCATGGGGTTAGCTGATTGGTTAGCAAAACGGCGCTTTTCCTATAACCATGTGCAGGAAATTAGCAACCTGTTTGAAGATATCGGATTTTACTGCACCAAAACCTCAATGGAACTCTCCAAAGAAAGGGGGGCTTATCCCGCATTTGCTGGAAGTTCCTGGAGTCAAGGCAAGTTAATTGGTGCCAAACCCGTCGATTGGTTTTTAACCCACGCCGACGATAAAATCAGGTGGAAAGAATTAAGCGAAGATATCCAAAAATATGGGATTAGGAACTCTCATATAACCGCCATTGCCCCCAATACCTCATCATCCTTAGTCCAAGGTTGCACCGCCAGCGTATTACCCTGTTATAGTCGTTTCTTCTATGACAAATGGGCTAAAGGAACCGTACCCATTGCCCCTCCCTTTATTAAAGAAAACTTCTGGTTTTACCCAGAGAATAAAACCCTAGATCAGCAAATTGTTGTCAAAGCCGTAGCCACCATGCAGCAATGGATTGATACAGGGATATCAATGGAGTTGATGTTTAACCTCAATCAAGGGGTATATTTCCCTGAAGAACCCGATCGCAGCCTGAAAGCTAAAGATATCTTTGAAACCCTCATGGCGGCTTGGGAACAGGGGTGCAAAGCCATCTATTATGTCAGGACAGTGCAGCGGGACAGCTTTCAAGAATCCGAAGATGCCTGCACAGCTTGTGCAAATTAGCTATAATATCCGTTACCACTAAACTTGTAGTCGGGGGAATCCTAAATTCTCCCGATTAGTTTCGTGTTGTTGATGAAAATTAACCGCTGATAAATACAACTTTTCAGCATTTATAAACATCAACAAAAACTCCCGTTTTGGATGGAAAAAATGACGCTTGTACTAAACTTTAACGGTCACAACAATAAGCAAATCAACAAAATGCCTCTCAATCCCATCTTTAATCCTGATGGTAATGATGATGTGGCTCACCGTTCAATGTGGTTTGGCGAGACTACCAACCTAATGCAACTTAATGATGTTCGCTATTCTTGGGCAGTCGGTTTATACAAGCAAATGCGCGAAAATTTCTGGGTTAATTAGGTAGCCCAGATTAAACCCCTTGAAAACGGGGGAACTCTGGAGTTGCATGGTTCGCCAAAACTGGGGATAATCGACAAGGAACCTTACCAAGTTGATATTAAACAAAGAAAAGGTTTTTTGGGCGCTAATTGCGATCGCATATGGCACTACAGACAATCCCGTGCCTAGCTCATAGATAGTGAGAAGGTGTAGAGACTATCCAGCTTATGGAGTAGGCAGTAAGCGGTTGACTGTCGAAGCGGGGGGCTCTTTTGTTTAACAAAAGATGATGATATAGTCCGATCTATGTGGTGACACATAGCAGCTTGAATAAAGCGGGCAACACCTAGCGAATGTTGCTGAACATCAATGACCTGAAAAACTGGACATCACCCAGGATGTTGTTGATTACACTAATTTAACCCCTGATGAACGGACGGCATTTGATGGAATTCTATCTTATTTAACTTTCTTGGATTCCATTCAAACCTGCAACATTCCCTATATCAAAAATAGTGTAACTGCCCCAGAAGTCAGCCTCTGTATGGCCGAACAAATCTCTCAAGAAGGAATGCACAATCAGAGTTATCAATACATGATTGAAACTATCATTCCTTCCGAACGGAGAAACTACGTTTATGACTTTTGGCGCACCGATAAAGTTTTACGCGATCGATGTGAATTTATCGCCGGACTTTATCAACAATATGTTGATGATCCCACCCCGGAAAATTACTTTGTCTCATTGATGGCAGATTACTTGTTAGAAGGAATGTACTTTTATAATGGGTTCATTTTCTTCTACAATTTAGCCTCGCGAATGTTAATGCCGGGAAGTGCCGATATTTTCAAGATGATTAACCGTTAATGTTAGCGGCTATTGTCAGTAATGATAATAGAAAACCCCTTGAATTCAGGGGAAGTCTCATTGAGATAATCCTGAGCGAAACCTATGCTAATTAGCAGAATGTTCAAACTATGTCAGAGTTAACATCTGGCAACTGTATGAACAAGGGACGTGCAAAGACCATCCAGAAATGGAGTAGAGTCAAGCGACTCGAAGCGGGGGGAATCCTTCTTAAATAAATAAGTTAAGGATTGTGATATGGTCTGTTCTATTCGGCGACGGGTAGCTGCTTAAATTAAGCGGGTAGGGAGTAGCGACCCCTACTGAACATTAAAGGACGAACTTTCTCATGTGCGGTTATTCCAGAAAATTATCCCGGAAGCTATGGCAATTTTTCCCCATTCCCAAGACCGGATTTATGAAATGTTCGATGCGGCTGTTCAACATGAATGCCGCTGGACCAATCATATTGTTGGTAACAACATTTTGGGAATTACTGAACACAGTACAGAACAGTACACTAAATATCTCGCTAATATCCGACTGCGTTCTATTGGTTTAGAATCCCTCTATAGTGACCCCAAATACCAAAAGAGTCCCTATACTCATTTAGAGCGTTTCTCGGATACTAAAAAAGAAGCTCACACTAAGGCGAACTTCTTTGAAGCCAGTGTTACCAGTTATGTGATGTCTTCTGGGGTGAGTGGCTGGGATGAAATTTGAGGATTACCCACCACTAAACTGTTAGCAACGCAACCAAGACAGGAAGAAGCTATCACAAACCTTCTTCCTGTTTTGATTTCTACGGTCAGCCTCTGACGCGGAATTGCTACCATGAGTAATAATACTGAATGTTTCAGACCCATATAACCCAGACATTCCTCAACAGGTGTTCTACAATAAGATATTGCACCCCTGTAAAATTCCATTGATCCAATCTTCGAGATAATGAGAAAACTGTTTAGCGATTTAATTTCCAAACCAGCACCCCCAGCCCCACCCCAACCCAAACCCCCCCAAATTAAAAAACGCCGTGGCGGTATCAGCATTAAAACCCCCGAACAAATCGAAATCATGCGAGAGTCGGGTAGAATAGTCGCGACAGTCCTCAAAGAGATCTCACAACAGATCAAACCTGGTATGACTACCGCAGAAATCGACGCCTACGCTGAAAGGCGGATTAGGGAATTAGGCGCTGTTCCTAGCTTTAAAGGCTATCACGGCTTCCCGGCTAGTATTTGCATCTGCATTAATAACGAAGTAGTCCACGGTATCCCCCGTAAAAATAAGGTGATCCGTAACTCAGATGTGGTAAAAGTCGATACAGGAGCCTACTACCAGGGTTTTCATGGAGACTCCTGCATCACTATTGCTATTGGTGAAGTGACACCATCAGCTAGTAAACTGATTAGAGTGGCTGAAGAATGTCTGTATAAAGGCATTGAACAAGTCAAAGCTGGAGCCTACTTGCTAGACATCGCTGGAGCTATTCAAGACCACGCAGAAGCTAATAACTTTCAGATTGTCCAAGAGTTTACAGGTCATGGGGTAGGAGAAAACCTGCACGAGGAACCTTCGGTGTTTAATGTCCGCACCTATGATTTACCTAATGTCAAGCTCAAAGCAGGTATGACCCTAGCCATTGAACCTATTTTAAACGCTGGCTCTCGATTTACCCGTATCCTTAGCGATCGCTGGACGGCAGTTACGGTTGATAACGCCTTATCTGCCCAATTTGAGCATACTGTATTAGTGACTGAAAACGGCTACGAAATTTTAACCGATCGCCATCAAGTCTAAACAGATACCCCACCAGCCAAAACAGGTAAATTTTCCTCAACCCTACTAAATACCCCCTCCCTTGGGTCTAGGGTTGAGGAGAGATCCACTTTCCCCGGCTTCTGCTGATAAGTCATCAAACCTGTTAACTTTTATCAACTTTATAAAAATGTCAAATCAAATCCCAGAAAATGAGCCACAAGGGGAAGAAATACCCCCAGTATCTCCTCGACTTTTATTAGTAGATGATGAACCGGGATTACGGGAAGCTGTCCAAGCCTATTTAGAGGACAGTAATTTTATTGTAGATGTCGCGGAAAATGCTAAACTGGGCTGGGAATTACTACAGCAAAATCTACCAGATTTGGTAATTACTGATATTATGATGCCGGAAGTTGACGGCTATCAATTCCTGGAACAAATGCGCTCAGACCCTAAATTTAAAGCCCTTCCTGTGGTGTTTTTGACTGCTAAAGGGATGAAAGGCGATCGCATTCAAGGTTATCAAGCCGGTTGTGATGCCTATTTATCTAAACCCTTTGACCCAGAAGAACTTGTAGCCATTGTTAAAAACCTGTTAGAACGTCGAGCCGCCACCCGCCAAGAAGCCGAAGACGGCACCCCAGATATTACCGCCTTAGCTGGACAAATTGCCCGCATTGAAAATATGCTCAAGGGTAAAACTGGCATCAATTTGAGTCCTTCCCCCATTAAAATTGACCTAACACCCAGAGAACAAAGTGTTTTAGATTTAGTCGCCCAAGGACTAATGAATAAAGAAATAGCCAGCCGTTTAGAAACCAGTGTCCGCAATGTCGAAAAATATGTGAGTCGGTTATTTACTAAAACCGGAACTAATAGCCGCACTGAATTAGTCCGTTATGCTCTCGAACACGGTTTAACTAAATGAAAATACTTGGATATTTGTTAAGATTTATTGAGAATCATCATGCAATCTCCATTTTTTTGTTAGCATTCAGTCAGAGAGTTCAAATTGACAACAGTCAATCCGATTATGAAAACCTCTGTTCTGCATAAAGAATCAGTATCAACCCTAATCCAAACATTTTTACTCCTGGTGCTGCTGTTGAGTTTTTTCCTGATGATTAGCATGGCGGGCACCGTTTGAGATTAGAGATGATCGAATTATCGCGATGCACTATGCTCAATGACCAAAAATATACCCCGTCTCTTGTGAGCGGGGAGTTGAAAATTTAGAGTCGCACTAATAGATTAAGGCCGTGGGTATCGGTGCCGCAGGTGGGCAGTAAATTGTAATCCCAAGCCAGTTGTTGTATTTCTTCAGTAATTTTTGGGGTTGGATACCAGGGGTTAGTCCGGCGATAGCCATAGAAAACCTCAACGCCATCAATTCCCAGGCGACTGGCTTCGGGGATGAGTTCTGCTGCTGGGCGGCGATATCGTGCTGGGTGAGCTAAAACAGCTAAACCGCCGGCGTTTTGGATAGCGGCGATCACAGCCCGGGCTCCGGAATGTTGACGAGGGACTGAATGATGCTGTAAATAGGGATAGATACTAGGAGCATCTGGGTCAAAAGCATAGCCCAAAATATGTACGTCGGTTTCCAGGAGGTGGGCGTTAATTTCAACACCCGTCCACAGGGTCAGGGATGGGATGTTGTCTGGTTTGCAAGCATGACTTTTCCGGTGATTTAACCAATGCTGGGCGATTTGATAGCCCTCAGTGGTATGGTGGTCTGTGATGGCAAGTCCTTTGAGTCCAATAGCGATCGCCTGTTGAATGAGGGCGATAGGGTCAAGCTGTCCATCCGATTTCGTGGTATGAGCATGGAAATTGTAGGATGTGGGACAGCTATCCGCATCAATTCCCTGTAAGACTTGAATAAGTGCTGACCGACTCATAGCCGTAGACTCAACATATTGCTTCTGAGCATTTTCCCAAGTTTTCGATAAACTGGAGAAGGATGCAGAAGCCGGGACAAGATTGACTGACATAGCCGTCGATTTCTTAATAAACCTTTACCTACATCTACTGTATCGAATTTATCAGGCCTGATGTGGGATTTCGGCTGATTTAAGGACGATTTTAGATTTAAAATTCTTATATATACTTACTAATTCTTATATATACTTACTAACTGCCATTTTAGGGAAGGATGGGGCGATCGGGTGGAATTGCCGATGCCCATTTTTCCCCACCCTAAGCTGATGCTTCACTGTTGCGATAACTAGCAGCCTGATTAAGCAATTTAGACCAACGCTTCTGTACCTGTTTGGGAGTACATTTGAGAGCCACAGCGATCGCCTTATCAGGTTCTCCATCCCGTTTTAGTTGCAATAAAGTCCTTTCCGCCAGAGACAGATTATTCTGAAACGCCGCCCATTGCTCAGTAGTCATCCCCAGTTTTTGGTCTAAGTCCGCTCCCAACCACTCATGAACCAGTTTCCAGTTATTAGAGTGAGCAAACTTTTCGACATGGTACTTAAACCGCTGTTGTAAGTAGTCCCGTTGACGAGGGGTGAGATTAAGGGCCTTATCAATATCGCCGGCTTGCCAATCCTGAAGTTTCAGAACTAGATAATCTACACAATCATTCTGACCCTGGGCTTCCAGATATTGTACCAGTTCCGCAATTACGCGATCGCGCAATACAGCATCAGCCGGGTCAACCATCTCAGACACCATCAAATCGCGAATTTGCTGCATAGCGTGGGTACGACTTTGAGCCTCAGCTTCCTCGGTTTTGCCCCCCTCAACCGCCAATTCAATATCAAGAGACATTTCTGGGGGTTGACCTTTAGCAAAACCTTGAGCCCGCAGGACGATTAACCGTTGGCGGTTGCGACCCGGTAAACCAATCTGACGCTTGGCATATTGTTCTGTAAAAGCCATATATTCCGAAAGTTCTAACCTAGTTTGGGGGGTATAGTCCGCTTCGAGTTCATGTTCACGACGAAACGCCCGCAGAGACTCAATATAGAAACCTTGGAGGAAATCTTCAATCAGATTATACCGAGCCTGGAAATGCAGATTAGAGTTAAAAGGAGCCACATGGCGGTACACCATCGCTGCCAAATTGGAGTGCAGTTCCACCCGACCTTGACGGGAACCTAGACGATAGTATTGTAAGCATTTTTGCAGGCGATGACGGGCTAAATTCAGTTGCCAGGTTCCTACTTCCCCGGAATCTTGAATCCGCTTGCTTTTGCTGCAAATGCGATCGACTTCTATGGCAATTCGCATCATTACTGAGTCGCTGCTGGCTGGTTTCAGTTTCAGAACCTGCTTAATTTCGTCTAGGAGGCTGTTCACTACTGTTTGAGTATGTAAGGTCTCAACACTGGTATCTGACAGTTCAGGGGTGGCGACGACGTTGGTAGAATTGGTATTAAACATTTTCATTACCTGGTATAAGTTGGCTGTTGCAGAGGTTGAGGTGCAGGTGCAAGGTCTTGGCTGGCTTGTTTGTTTCCCTGTCCTGATTCAACTCTCTACAATTTGAATAGTAGGAGCAACCACATTCAAACAGGGTCTGAACTGTTCCACTCTTTTAAGTAACTGCAATCACTCCTAGGGTGAACTGACCTACTTATACACAATCACTCTCGGCTCCATTTCGCTCAAACTCCCTCTGCATAAGGATTTAGACATAAGCGCGATCGCTCCTGTTCCCCCACTGTTCTGCCTATGGGACTACCCCCATTTCGTAGACAGTTACCTAACTGGTTCCTTCTGTAGTCTTCTCAAATTGATGTTGGGTTCCACTTATAAAATTGATGTTGGGTTCCACCACGCTGACAGAAACACCCCCTGATGTTCGGTTCCACTGCCCTGCACCCAACCTACTTCATAAAAAACCCCTGGTGTTCGGTTCCACCGCCGTTATACAAAACCCTGGTGTTCGGTTACACCGCCGTTATACAAAACCCTGGTGTTGGGTTACACTCCGTTACACCCAACCTACTTCATAAAAAACCCCTGGTGTTCGGTTCCACCGCCGTTATACAAAACCCTGGTGTTCGGTTACACCGCCGTTATACAAAACCCTGGTGTTGGGTTACACTCCGTTACACCCAACCTACTTCATAAAAAACCCCTGGTGTTCGGTTACACCGCCGTTATACAAAACCCTGGTGTTCGGTTCCACCGCCGTTATACAAAACCCTGGTGTTGGGTTACACTACGT